>CALQBB020000139.1 GCA_943328715.2 Polynucleobacter meluiroseus
GAAGAAATAACACGTCCTTGAAGGTCTGTTAATGTGATTACGAAATCAGCATTGTTTGCTTCAAAAGAAACATTCAATACTCCTGAAGCTGGGTTAGGATAAACGTTTAAACCAATTGTTTCCAATTCATTTACGTTTGCCGCGCTCAAAGATGTTTTCTCAGCATTTACAATTTCACCTGTAGCATTATCAATCAATATAGCAACTGCAGACATGTTTGCAGAGTTACTAGTTGAAGGAATGGTATAGTTGAAAGTATAGGTTGCAGCAAGTCCGTCTGTAATTGTCGTTGGTATAGAGTTTGCTTGACCACTGTATCCACCTAATAACGCACGTCCAACGTGGTCATAAACCATGTTTGCTGCAGGAACTGGATTAGGAAGCGATTCGAATCCGCCCATTGCTCCGTTTGCTCCTCCTGAATAAGCATTTGATTGGTTATAACTAGCAGCCGTTCCAGTCACATTGTCTTCAATGATTATTACACCAAGTCGGTAGTTTGCACTAGCAAATACCGTTCTGAACGTTGCATTAGCAACAATTGTTTTATTTGTCGTACCAGTAATTGTCATTGACAAAGCTGCTGGAACTGCCAAACCGATTCTTTGTTGGTAGTAATTTTCAAAAAGACTTGAACTTACACTTTGATCTAATAATGCGCGATCAACATTACAACCAGGGAATCCACCGAAGTTCGCTCCACCATCATATGCTGCAACCGTCATTGGATCTCCATTGTGAACCGCAATCCCGATAAAATCATTGGGATGAGTTTGGAACATTTGTTCCATTGCAACAGCTCCACGAGGACACCATTGACACCATGTACCTGTTCCTTCTTCAATCACTACTTTCTTAGGAGAAGCTTGGCTTAAAGAGTTGAATAATTTACTTCCTGTATTGTTAGATACATCTGCATCTACACCACCATTTACCGCTGTGATGTTTACCGCGATTGTTTTCTCAACAGCTGTAGTATAATTCAATGCTGTTGGGTGTGTTACATCCAATGTTGCAAAAGGTGCAATGCTCACATTGATAACTTGGCTATGAGATGTTCCATCATTCCAATCAACAGTTAAGTTAGAAATCGTACTTGAACCTAAATTTGTTACATTAAGAACAAGGTTTGAATTCGTGTTTATTACTCCATAACGGTTCAATGCAATGCTATTGATTTTTGCATCATTTGCTGGTGGAACATAAACACTTACATTGTCGATTGCAAATCCATCTGCCCACGCATTACCATCGTTGTGACGGAAAGCAACCAAAACATTGTTTTGTCCTGCGTATGCTGAAAGGTTTGTAGCTAAGTTGTTTTGCCATGCAGCACTTGGATCCAAAGTGAAAATGGTTGTCCAAGTTGTACCTCCATTTGTACTTACTTCCACTGTTCCTACAGAACCATAAACTCCCGTATAGAAAGCATCAAATTTAAGTGCAACTGCAGTTTGAGCTGTTAAATCAAGTGGCGGTGTGATCAAACGATCTTTGTCTGCGACATTTGCCGTTGCAGCCTGGGTATCGTGTGCGTCATCATTAGACGCCGCATACTTCGTATGAGAAGGCACTGCCCAATATTGGCTTGATAAATTTGTTCCGAACTCCCATCCAACGGATGGAGTACTTTGTGTTTTTGACCATCCTGCTGGAAGTGCTCCTCCTTCAAAATTCTCTGTGAGAATTTGAGAATTAGCCATCAATGCAGAAAACAAAGCCGCTGAGAATAATAGTTTTTTCATGAATTAAAATTTAAGTTTGGGTAAATATAATAAGAATCTGCGAAGAAAAAAAAGCAGAATAACGGAATTAAAAAAGAAAGTTTATTTCTTTTTTAATTGGTCCTTGATGAACAATTCAATTGCTCCAACCATAGAAGGGGCTTTCGGATGAGGGGCATGAACATCTAAGCGCAAATTATTCTTTATCACGGCATTAGCCGTTGTTGGCCCAAAAGCAGCTATCGCTGTGTCGTTTTGTTTGAAATCAGGGAAGTTTTTGAACAAAGATTCGATTCCTCCAGGACTAAAAAACACCAAAATATCGTAATAAACATCCTCTAAATCTGACAAGTCAGAAGCAACGGTTCTATATAAGATCACCTTTGTAAATGGAATGTTTTGCTGTTCTAACGTTAATGGAATATTGTCGCGAAGAATATCTGTACATGGAAGCAAAAACTTCTCATTTTTGTGTTTCTTCATTAATTCCGCTAATTCGTCGATGGTTTGTTTACCAAAGAAGATTTTACGTTTTCTATAGGTCACATACTTTTGAAGATACAAGGCAACTGCTTCCGTAATACAAAAATATTTCGTGGTGTCGGGAACTTCAAATCGTGTAGCTTCTGCGATTCGGAAAAAGTGATCCACCGCTACTTTGGAAGTTAAAATGATGGCTGTATGCTCATTAAGATTCACGCGTTGAGCCCTAAATTCTTTGGGGTCCACGCCTTCTACTTTGATAAATGGACGAAAGTCTATTTTCAATTTATACTTATCAGCCAAGTCGTAATAAGGTGACTTATCACCCTCTGGCTTAGGCTGCGAAACTAAAATTGTCTTGATGGCCAAGTTTCGTTGTTTTTAAGGTATAATATCATATAACTGCCAAGAAATTAGGCCATGCTAATTTTGATAAAATAAGCAAGGGCAAAATTTCTAGGGTGCAAAGATACAAAATTAAATAATACCATTTATATCTTAATTGTGCAGCAAGTAAGAGGCCTTTCACAATGCGCCAAACAATCAACGATGAAAAGACGATGAAAAACAATTGTTCAAAACCATGTTGAAGTTCTTGATTTAAAATCCAAAGAAGAGCCATGCAGGTTAAGATGAATCCACCAAAGGACCAAATCTGTTTATTCACAGCGCTCATGGAATCAAGTATCGCTCGCTCCCCAGACAATATAAAAACCAAGCGAAAATTGATGAGTTGTAAAAAAGTAAGGGCGAATACTATTTTCATAGTCAACCAAACAGTTTCCAGCATATTTGATTGCTCATATAACAATAGAAAAACACAGGTTGAAAAAGAGATAATGTAATTGAGGACAATTAGCGCAGTCATACTAGGTTGCAGCTTCGACCCTTCGAATCCATTGCTGTCTGGACGTTTCACTTTAAAAAATCCTGCGAAAGTCTGGGCGATTAAATCCGGCTGAGCGACACGTGCAACTCCAACAAAAGCAAAACACAGCAAGATTATTACAAGCAGGTAACTATTCATTTGGGTATTGCGTTCGATTAGTTCGAAGGAGCTGAGTAGGGCATATATCATCACACACAAAATTAATTCAAAAATGTATGGGGTGGACATTTTAATTATTACTTACTTTTGCAGACAAATAAGGTAAATTATGAAAACAGATTTATTTACACATCCTGATTACTACGGAATGGATGACCTACTTTCGGATGAGCACAAATTAGTTCGAGATGCCGCAAGAGCATGGGTTAAAAAAGAAGTTTCACCAATTATCGATGAGCATTACGAAAATGCGACATTCCCCATGCACATTTTGAAAGGTTTGGGAGAAATCGGTGCATTTGGTCCATATATCCCCGAGGAATATGGTGGTCCAGGATTAGATCATATTTCTTATGGTTTAATTATGCAAGAATTAGAGCGTTGTGATTCAGGTTTGCGTTCAACAGCATCTGTGCAGTCCTCTTTAGTGATGTATCCAATCTGGAAATACGGTTCAGAAGAACACAAACAAAAATATTTACCAAAGCTTTCTACTGGAGAAATGATGGGCTGTTTCGGCTTAACTGAGCCAGATTATGGTTCAAATCCAGGTGGAATGATTACCAACTTCAAAGATGCCGGAGACCACGTGATCTTGAACGGTGCTAAAATGTGGATTTCGAATGCGCCATTCGCGGATATCGCTGTTGTTTGGGCAAAAGATGAAACAGGTAGAATTCATGGAATTATCGTTGAACGTGGAATGGAAGGGTTTTCCACTCCAGAAATGCACGGGAAATTATCGCTACGTGCTTCGGCTACTGGAGAATTGATTTTCGATAACGTGAAAGTTCCCAAATCAAATATTCTTCCAGGAAGATCTGGACTCGGTGCTCCATTAAGTTGTTTGGATTCAGCACGATTTGGCATTGCTTGGGGTGCTATTGGTGCAGCAATGGATTGTTATGATCAAGCATTGCGCTACTCGAAAGAACGAACTCAATTTAATGTTCCAATTGGAGCATTCCAATTGATTCAGAAAAAATTAGCCGAAATGATTACGGAAATCACAAAAGCTCAATTACTGACCTTCCGATTAGGACAGTTACGGAATGAAGGTCGTGCAACCAC
>CALQBB020000140.1 GCA_943328715.2 Polynucleobacter meluiroseus
AAACTTGGATTCACGAACTCGTTGTACACAAAATGCTCACGAAAGTTTTCCTTCATAAAATACCAGGAAGAATCTAGTTGAAAATTCAGGTATGAATGTCCGTAATGATTCTCTATAGAAAAGCGATAGGTATACGCAGAATCTTTTGGAGTCGCCATGGCATTCATGGAAATGAAAATAACGGCAATGAATAAAAACGATTTTAATTTCATCTTATTTAAATTTTATTCCTCTAACAAATCTGGTCTGCGTTCTTTGGTGCGTTGGTACGCTTGTTCCTCTCGCCAGCGATCAATTTCCTTTTGATTTCCCGAAAGCAACACATCCGGCACTTTCCATCCCTTAAATTCAGGTGGACGTGTAAAAACCGGCGGAGAAAGTAAATTATCTTGAAAACTATCCGTTAAGGCAGACGTTTCATCGTTCAGTACTCCTGGAATGAGTCGAACCACGGCATCTACGACAACAGCTGCCGCTAATTCTCCACCCGAAAGCACATAGGAACCGATGGAAATTTCTTTCGTAATGTAATGTTGACGTATGCGGTCATCCACGCCTTTGTAATGTCCGCAAAGAATCATAATGTTTTCACACAGCGACATTTGATTGCAATCGTTTTGATCCAGGACTTTTCCATCCGGCGTCATGTAGATGATGTCGTCGTAGCTACGTTCGGAAGTCAATTTTTCAATCAAGGCAGCAATTGGTTCGATGCTCATCACCATTCCTGCTCCTCCTCCGTATTGGTAATCGTCTACATTTTTGTGTTTATCCGTGGAGTAATCCCGAATGTTGTGGACGTGAATTTCCACGTGTCCTTTATCCTGTGCTCTCTTCATAATGGAAGCCGCGAAAGGACTTTCCAATAATTGAGGCAAAACAGTAAGTATATCGATGCGCATAGAACAAAGATAGGGCTTTCCGTTAAAAGTGAAATTCTTGCGTGATCAGGACAAAAAAAGCGCTGCGAAAAAGGCTACTTTGGGAAAATAACTACCTTTGTAGACAAATTCAACTCATGATTCAGTTATCCGAACGATTATTAGCAATGGAAGAGTCTGCAACCATTGCCATGTCAAGAAAAAGCAGAGAATTAAAAGCGCAAGGACTCGATGTTATTTCATTGTCCCTTGGAGAGCCTGACTTTCATACGCCACAATTCATTAAGGATGCTGCGGTGGAAGCAATGGAGCAAAATTATACGATGTATACGCCTGTTCCTGGATACGATGATTTACGTGAGAGCATTTCAGAGAAATTCCGTCGCGACAACAATTTGACGTATGATAAAAGTCAAATCGTTGTTTCAACTGGAGCAAAACAATCCATCGCGAATGTCGTGTTGAGTTTGATTAATCCTGGAGATGAAGTCATCATTCCTGCACCGTATTGGGTTTCCTATTTGGAAATCGTGAAAGTTGCGGAAGGAGTTCCGGTCGTGATCAACGCTGGAATCGAAAAAGACTTTAAAATTTCCGGAGCAGATTTGGAAGCAGCGATTACACCGAAAACGAAATTGTTCATGTTCTCGACGCCTTGTAATCCAACGGGATCTGTGTACACGAAAGAAGAATTACAGGATATCGCAAACGTCCTTAAAAAATACCCACACATTGTTGCGATGAGTGACGAAATCTACGAACACATCAACTTCATCGGAAAACACGAGTCCTTGGCTCAATTTCCAGAAATCTATAACCAAGTGGTGACAGTCAATGGTGTGTCGAAAGCATGGGCCATGACCGGCTGGCGTTTGGGATACATTGGTGCTCCAAAAGAAATTGCTGCGGCTTGCGATAAAGTTCAAGGACAGTTTACTTCTGCAACGTGTTCCATCACCCAACGTGCAGCGATTGCAGCCATGAAAGCAGATCCTTCTGTGTTAAAAGACATGATTGCTGCATTCAAAAGCCGTCGCGAATTGGTCTTGAAAGGACTTGCGGAAATTCCGGGATTGATTTCCAATCAACCTGGTGGCGCATTTTACGTCTTCCCTGATTGTTCCTCTTACTTCGGTAAGAAATATGGCGATAAAACCATTCACAATTCAGATGAACTTTGTCTATATTTATTAGAAGAAGGATTAGTTGCCCTAGTTGGTGGTGAATCCTTCGGTGCTCCGAATTGCTTCAGAATTTCCTACGCTGCATCCGAAGAAACCTTAACAAAAGCGCTTTCTCGCATGAAAGAAGCGTTGGCAAAACTGAACTAGTGAGCTACACGGATTTATTTCATTCATTCTCCAGCAAACGGATCTTGGTCATCGGTGATGTGATGGTGGACGCCTATCTCATGGGGACTGTCAATCGCATGAGTCCGGAGGCGCCTGTTCCCGTTGTCGACCTGATGAAAAAAGACGAACGCATCGGTGGAGCAGGAAATGTTGCCTTGAATTTAGCTGCCTTGGGCGCGAGTCCAATTATCTGCAGCGTCATTGGAGCAGATTCAGAAGGCGAACGGTTGCTTCATTTGTTTCAGGAAGCGAACATCTCTACGGAAGGAATTTACGCCTCATCCAACAGGATTACCACGGTTAAAACACGCGTTTTATCGAATAATCAACAATTGTTGCGCATCGACTCGGAGGATACGTCCTTGATTTCGAAAGAAGAAGAAACACAACTTTACCAACAAATTGAGCGCATCGTCGAGCAAGGAATCGATGGAATTATTTTTGAAGATTACAACAAAGGCGTTTTGACTTCATATTTGATTTCTTCGGTGATGATCTTGGCGAAATTCCACGGAATCCCCACGACCGTTGACCCGAAAAAAGACCAATTCTTTTCCTACCGCGGATGCACCTTGTTCAAACCGAATTTGAAGGAGTTGAAAGAAGGATTGAAAGTTGAGTTTGATTTCAAAAATGACAAAGATTCCTTTTTAAAGGCCGTTGTTGAATTGGAAGAAAGACTGGAAAATGAAATTTCCTTCATCACCCTTTCCGAATACGGCGTGTTTATTCAAGCGCAGGGAACGCCACATTTTATTCCCGCACATTTGCGCAACATCGCGGATGTTTCCGGCGCTGGCGATACAGTTATTGCGGTTGCGACACTTTGCCTAGTTGCAGGTGCATCAGCCGCTAAAATCGCTGCTATTGCGAATATAGCTGGTGGACTCGTATGTGAGCAACCAGGCGTTGTCAGCATCGAAAAAGAAAAACTACTTACAGAAGTTACTAAACTATTAGCATAATGGAACCAAAAGTGGTTAAACCCTACAACACCGATAAATCCAAAAAGGAAGAAGTTGCACAAATGTTCAACAACATTTCGGCGAACTACGATTTTTTAAATCACTTTCTTTCCCTTGGTATTGACCACATTTGGAGAAGAAGAGCGGTAAAGGAACTGAAATCCATTCAGCCAAAGAAATTATTGGACATCGCTACAGGTACGGGAGATTTTGCCATCGCTTGCTTGAAACTAAATCCTGAACACATCATTGGATTGGACATTTCCTCCGGAATGTTGGAAGTCGGAAAGCAGAAGATGATCAAACGCAAGCACGACCATATCATTTCCATGCAATTGGGTGATTCTGAAAATTTACCCTTCGCGGATGGTGAATTTGATGGACTCACTGTTGGATTCGGGGTGCGCAACTTCGAAAACCTTGAGAAAGGACTCGGTGAAATGTTACGCGTATTGCGTCCAGGTGGAAGAGCCGTGATTTTGGAATTTTCCAAACCGAAAATGTTCCCCATCAAGCAATTGTTCAATTTCTACTCGAAGTATTTTATTCCATTTTTTGGAAAACGCATTTCAAAGGACGAACGAGCTTACGCATATTTACCTGAAAGCGTTGCTGCTTTTCCAGAAGGAAAAGAAATGCAAGCGGTCATGGAAAAAGTTGGCTACACCTCTGTGAAAATCATTCCATTGAGTGGTGGGATTTCAAGTATTTACATCGGGACAAAAAATTAAAGCAACAAAGTCCATAAGTTGACGTTATACACTGCATGAAGCGCATTCTTATTCTCTTTTTACTGATTCATTCCTTTGGCTATTCACAAAAGGCAAAGCAACAATTGTATAAAAACTTTGATAAGCGACTGATTCATTTTGGATTCATGCTTGGCGTCAATTCCTCCGATTTCAACGTGTATCCAAAGGTGAATGCTTACGAACAATATGGAATCACATCGATTTCAAACGACGCACAACCGGGTGGACAATTAGGCATTTTGACAACTATAAAGTTAGGAACACCGACGATTCGTTTTCGTTTTATTCCAACCCTATCCTTTCAAGAACGCGTATTGAATTACACGAGTATCGATACCTTTAATTTCCCAAAAGGAATTGGACAACAAC
>CALQBB020000141.1 GCA_943328715.2 Polynucleobacter meluiroseus
AGAAGAAAGTCAAATTGGATACCTTGTTGAATTCCCTGCAAAAAGAACGCAATCAATTACTCGAAAAATCCCGAAAGTTCGACCGTGTTTCGACGGAAGCCATTCGAGCAAAAGCAGAATATGAATCTAAGGAGTCCAAGTTGGATAGTCGTTTAACGCAAGTGAATCAAGTCACGGAGGTAAATAGCAAGCAATTGCAGGCTGGAAAGAAAATGCTGCAATTCATCGAGCGTTTCAATGCAAAATCGCGAAAAAAGGATGTGAATACTGTCCTATTTCAAGAATAGACACAATTCCTCCGCATGGAGAAATCCAAAACGGAAATCAAAAAACAGGAAACGGTCGAGCCAAAGAAACCAACGAAGAAACAACAAGAGAAAGTAGAAACGTATCAGCAGGAACTTATCGAGGTTGGATGTCAAGTCCAGTTAATCCAAACAAATCGCATTGGCATCGTAGAAGAGATGAAAGGCAAGCAGTTATCTGTCATCTTTGGTCAAGCGCGGATAAAAGTCAGCTTGGATAAGTTGCGATTCTTGAAAAAATAAATCCAAGCAAGATTAATTCTATATTAAATCAAGCGATTTCCATTATTTGTAACAAGAATCACTTATAAATCTCTTGGAAATCCGTAATTTTGCGCCACTTTTTCACTTAAATAACAAGATCTAGCATGAGTACAGCATTAGGAAATCACATTTTAGTAGAATTTATGAATTGTGATCCACACGTCATGAACGACGTGGCCGCTATTGAACGCGACATGGTTGGAGCAGCACAAAAAGCTGGTGCAACAGTGATTAACTCTACGTTTCACCATTTTTCTCCTTATGGAGTTTCTGGTGTGGTGGTGATTCAAGAAAGTCACCTAGCGATTCATACATGGCCAGAATATGGTTATGCTGCGGTAGATTTATTTACCTGTGGAGAAATGAATGCGTGGATTTCTTTTGATCACTTAAAAGAATGTTTCGGTGCGAAATCTTATTCTGCATTGGAAATGAAACGTGGTTCAGTGAATTTATTGCAACGCAATGATTTCGATATCTCTTCCGCTCGCGAAAAAGCAGCTGAATGGAGAAATCCGGAGTTCTATACGCGCAACGTTTGGTTTACGGACAAAGACGAAGATCAAGCATTGTCCTTGCGTTTTACAGGAGATGTATTCGTTGATGTTCAATCACCTTTCCAACGTGTACGTATTTTGGAATCCTTGAAATACGGAAAAATGTTGGCATTGGACGATATGGTCATGACAACAGAGAAAGACGAATTCCATTACCACGAAATGATTTCTCATCCTTCCCTATTCACTTTGCGCAATGCGAAAAACGTATTGGTAATCGGTGGAGGTGACGGTGGAACTGTCAGAGAGGTTTTGCGTCACTCCAACATTGAGAAAGTAACGATGGTTGAAATCGACGGTGAAGTGATTGAGGCATGTAAAGTACATTTGCCACAAATCGCAGCTTCATTTGATGATCCACGTTTGGAATTAATCGTTGACGATGGAATTGCGTTTGTTAAAAATGCAAAACAAGGAGAATACGACATTATCATTGTCGATGGTTCTGATCCAGTTGGTCCAGCAGAAGGATTATTCTCTGTTGAATTCTATACAAATTGCTACAATGCCTTGAAAGCGGAAGGAATTCTTGTTGCACAAGGAGAATCTCCAAAATTCAATGAGAAAGCATTTGCGGAATTGAATCAAACCTTACAAGGAATTTTCGGTGAAAACAATGCACCGGTTGGATTATTCTTCGTTCCTACCTACCCTACTGGTATGTGGAGTTTTCAATACGGAATCAAAGGAAATTGCCATCCGAAAAACGTTCAAAATGTAGACGAAATCCGTCAGTTTGTTGCTGATCAAGGATTGCGTTATTACAATGAGGACATTCACTTTGCGACGTTTGCAACGCCAAACTTTGTGAAAACATTATTACGTAAATAATCAGTCGGAAGCGACAATCGAACTTAAATAAACAATTGAGTATGCAAATTTCAGCAAACAAGGTAGTTACGTTAAAATACAAGCTATCGAATCATTCAACTGGCGAGCAGATTGAAGAAACAAACGAAACGAATCCACTTGTATTTTTATATGGTGTTGGGAGCTTAATTCCTGAATTCGAAGACAACCTAGCGGACAAAACCGTTGGTGATGCGTTCGATTTTCACATTGTAGCAGCAAATGCATACGGTGAGCACGATCCACAGCATATGGCGATGATTCCTACAAATATTTTCCACGATGAGGAAGGTAAATTTGACGATCAAATGTTTCACGTTGGTGCCTTGGTTCCAATGAGCGATAACGAAGGAAATCAATTACGTGGTAAAATCGTTGAAGTGGACGAAGAGAACGTGAAAATGGACTTCAATCATCCACTTGCTGGAACGGACTTGCATTTTGCAGGAGAAGTGTTAGAAGTACGTGAAGCGACTGCAGATGAAATTGCACACGGTCATGCACATGGTCCAAACGGACACCAGCACTAGGAACTGACAGAAAATCAGAATATTATCTTTGTTTTGCGGAATTTTTTATACTTTTCGGAACTTTAAGTGAAAAGAAAACAGATTCATGGCAACAATATTTGAAACAAGGTTAATTGGGAACATCGGAAAGGATGCATTGACAAAAACAATGGATCGTGGCATTATTGCCATAAATTTTCCGGTTGCTCACAATAAAAACTGGAAGGACAAGCGTACGGGAGAAGTTAAAACCAAAACCACGTGGGTAAATTGTACCATTTGGAAACGCGAAGGATCCAACATGCGCATCGTTGATTTTTTAAAGCGCGGTACGATGGTTGAAATCATCGGTTCACCTGTTTCAAAAGCCTTTCAACACGAAGATGGTTCCATTCGTTCAGAGATTCGCTTAAATGTTTCAAAAACGAACATTCTGCGTCCCGCAAGTCGTGAAGACGAGCTTTCCGAGGATTTAATCGACAATGACGATCAATCATACGAAACTTCTTTGGACGACTTCACTATGGATGAAGATGATTTTTAAGCACTTAGAAATAAGAGTAAAAAAAAACTCATTTTTTTTCGCATTTCTGATTTTGATTAAATAAAAATTTATTTATATTTGCATCCTCAACAAAAGAGCAATATTCCTCCTTAGCTCAGTTGGTTAGAGCATCTGACTGTTAATCAGAGGGTCTCAGGTTCAAGTCCTGAAGGGGGAGCAAAAGCCGATCAGAAATGGTCGGCTTTTTTTTGTTTCAAGAAAAAGGGTCTCAGGTTCATTCCAAGAATTCGGAATGCCAAAAGAATGAAGGGGGTGATTAGAATTGGACAGTGAATGATTTCACTACAACATTTTTCCAGGACATTTCAATCATTAAAATAATAAATACTCACAAAAATTCGATAAGCTAGGTAGACGCCTGTAACGGACCAAATCCACCATCTGTTTTTTACATACCAGTCCATAGTTTTAAGTTTAAGTTGCTATTAAAGTTAGTATTAATAAGGCCGCTGTCTTCATTTGTGTAAAGTTTTAATGCAAGGAAAACTAATGAAGGGTTAAAATATTTACTTTTAATAAAAATTGAACTTGCAAAAAACACTCACATTTCTATTGACGCTTTTAACGATAAGTGTTTTTGGACAAAAAAATCAAGAAGATCAGGTTCTTAGCATTGTTGCCGAAGGTAAATTGCTCTACAAATCTGAAATGGCCTCTTGGTACGGAACTGATTTGTTTTTAGAAAGATACCCGGCAAAAGAAAACATTGGTGGCTACTTTTCATATAGCGAAAATGAGCTGGCGAAATGTGTTTTTTACTCAAAATCAGCAAATCCAAAAGTCATCGGGACTATTTCATTTGACACTACTTACCGCATAGAAAAGGCTCAAGTGGATTTAAGTGAACGCGATTTTACAGGAAATGAAAACGACTTGTTTCAAATACGGAAAATTGCTTCCGAAGAACTGAAAGCCAATAAAGACGGACTTTTCAAATTTTATCAAAATACAAGTCCCAACATTATTCCGCTGTTCAATGGAACAGAAAAGAAAGTCTATATCTTAACAGGGCCAAAAAAAAGCGGTGTAGTCATATTTGGCAATGATTACTTGCTAACGTTTGATCGAAATAACATTTTGCTTAGTACAAAACAGCTCCATCACAACATCGTCATTGTCCCCTACGCCGAGGAAACGCAAGAGGAAGTCGTTACAATGCATTCTCATTTACCTGAAACGGGAGAACTCATTACCGCAACAGATGTCTGCACGCTCATGCTTTACGAGAAATTTGCCAATTGGAGCTCCCATAATG
>CALQBB020000142.1 GCA_943328715.2 Polynucleobacter meluiroseus
ATGTTTATTGATTTAAAACAAAAAATAAGGTGTTTAATGAACCGATAAATCATTTATCCATTTTGGTGGTAAGTTGCCGCGGGATTGAAAATCAAAATGATGATTAGAGCGAGTTTGCTTTCTTCAATGAGCATTCTTGCTTCGGAGATTGGTGTATAAATGAATCGAAATTAGTAGCGAAAATAGCACCATAACACTTAAAAAAAATGGATATACCTGATCCGTTAATGCTTCACTTTTCCGTATAAAATCCAGATTTGCGATGTAAAAAAAGATGGTCAGGTGATAAACAAGGAGCAATTGGTTCCGTCTTAAATCGGATTTTGACCTTGTTGATTTAAAACTTATCAATAACAAAAACAAGGTAGCCAAACACTGATAGGTCATGTTGACATAGAATGAAATGAACACAAGTGTCCCATGAGCGTAAACTTCTGTGATCAAAACGACCGAAGTGAGAAGGTACAGCCCGCGCCAAACACTTTTTTTCCAATCCAAATGAAGCTGTGCATATTTGATGAAAAGTATCGTCTCGATAAATGTGGAAATAACAAAAAGGGGCAAGGTGCTCATTAAGTCCCATAACATGACAATGGTTGCTATCAAATCGGTTAGGAAATGGGATAATAACCAAAAGAATAAAAGCAAAAATTTGCTTTCCTTTTTCTCTCGGTAATTTAAGTAAAACAAGGTTAAGGGCGGGAGCTTAGAAAGCAGTAAAATAGCGATAAAAATGTAATATTTGAGCTCCATTAGACTTGTTCTTGAATGTGTAGGTATTGTTTTCTAAAGTATAGAATACTCAAAATATCGAAGACTATATAAGTTAACCAAAATACAGGGAATAAATAAGTACCCAAATTGTAGTTACTATTTAAAAAATTAAGATTTAGCATGAAAATGAATGCTGTCACATGAAATACCAATAGTAGGTTTATAAAATATTGGAAAGGTTGAGGTATTTTTTCTCTATTAATCAACCAAATGAGCAGAGCAGATACAAAAACATAATAAAAGACATGCGTGACGTACATGACATCGTAATAGTTTTCTAGGAAATAAAATTCGATCACAAAAATGGCCATTGGAATCATGAATAAGAACTTATCAAACCATTGTTTTTTTGAAAGCAGCAACAGAAATAAGTAATACATGAGGAAGCCCTCTAAAAGAACTGAAAAACTCATGAGGTGTTCGGTTTCCCAGCCCATATAAATATATAAAATGTAAGGGAATAGCGAAGATAAAAAACGCGAGCCAAACCACAAAACCAACGCTCCTATTTGCCGCTTTTTCGTTTTCAAAAAATAACGTAAACTTGCCGCTAATGTTAACGCATCTAATGTAATCATTCCGAAATAAAAGTATTTATACATTAATTTGAGCTAATAAAGGTTCGTTCATAGAAAAATACTTGCTCGAAATTATTCAATTTCCACGTATTTTCGTGTATACCCCTCCTAATTGAAACGAATTCTAGATAGAATAGAACATGTTCTATATTTAAGCTTTATGGAAGATTAGTTTATTTATAAGCCATTTTTTCATTCTCTCCATAATTGAGCTTAGGACCTAACATTTCCGCTTTCAATTCCATGTTTATTGATTTAAAACAAAAAATAAGGTGTTTAATGAACCGATAAATCATTTATCCATTTTGGTGGTAAGTTGCCGCGGGATTGAAAATTTTGCGGTGTGTGGATTGCGGCAGCGAAGAATTTAACTAGAAATCAAAATTAAATCATAAGCCATTAAGCGCGTATTTAAATATCCGTGATCCAAAATTCCGGCGTATCTCTTTTCTTCCTCTACATCTTTAAAAATGTAGTTGAATCCATTTTTTAAGTAAAATTCTATTGGACCATTTTTATTATAAGAGTCAACAACAATGAATCTGCAGCCCGTTTTGTTGTCAGGTTCAATGAACCAAGATTTAACAAATTCGATTAATTCACGTCCGATTCCTTTCCCTTCGAAATCCATACTTACTCCCAGCCTACCAATTAAAACAGCAGGATAACTTTTGAGTCCCCTCTTTTGATTTGAAATCCTTCTGCTTAAACGATTTTTATCTGTCTTTGAAATAATAGTAGCTCTTATACTGTCATTAGAAATGGTAAATGCACAAACGATTTGAAGAGGATCTTCATCAAGCGTAAAGCAATATGATTTCCCGAACAAATCATTACGATAGTTAATAAAATCGCTTGCGAAAAACTCACGTAAATCCGGATCATCACAATAAAATGGATGACAATTTTCACTTAATTCTTTACTCAGAACTTGAAAGGAACAAAAATCCGCTAAAAAAGACATAAAATGTGTTTATTTCATTTTAGCTTTTTCCAAAATTTTATTTGCGGTTAATACTTGTTTTGAGAAATCAATAGAACCTTTTCTTTTGGCTGCAGACGTAGCTTTACGGACAAATGCTTCTGCTACTTTGCCTGTTAACGTTGGAATACTTTTAATTGCGATGGCCATTAGTTCTTTGTATGATAAAACAAAATTAAAAATAAAAAGTGGAAATGCGTAGTATAAACGAGCGCTTCAACTATTTATTGTTAAAAAACTAATCTTTCACTAGCCTGATCGTAAAAGGATTAGGATAAAAATTACCGCCAGATTGAAAATTTTGCGGTGCGTTGTTCCGCAGTAGTGCAACTGCTGCCTGACGAAGTTTGGGTAAATTTTCATTTTCCCCTGAACCTTTTTTCTGCTTCGTTGTACCGGACAAAAAACAAATGTCCAGCAACGATGAAACAATTCCTTTTTTCCTTTTTAGTACTTGCGGTAAGTCAAGTGAGTTACGCGCAAATTAGTCCACGAAGAATCCAATTGGTGATTCTGTTTGATACCTCGAATAGCATGGACGGACTCATCGATCAAGCGAAATCACGTATTTGGGCAATTGTCAATGAGGCAAGTGGATTAACCTACCAAGGACAAACGCCAACACTAGAAATTGCCATGTACGATTACGGAAATGCCGGATTAAGCGTTGAAAGTAATTTTATCCGTCAGCAGTTGCCGTTTACAAGTGATTTGGATTTGGTTTCGGAGAAATTATTTGGACTTCGAACAAATGGTGGTTCCGAATATTGTGGCGCCGTGATTTCGACTTCCTTGAATCAATTGAATTGGTCTGCCGATCCTGCGGATTTAAAAATGATTTACGTCGCAGGAAACGAACCGTTTACGCAAGGTCCTGTTTCGTACAAGGACGCTTGTCGTTTGGCAGAATCGAAACATGTGTTCGTTAATACGATTTATTGTGGATCGTATGAACAAGGTGTGCGCGAGAATTGGAAGGATGGCGCAACGTGTTCGAAAGGCGATTACTTCAACATCAATTCCAACGACCGCGTGGTGAGCATTCAAACGCCGTACGATGAGCAAATCAACCAGTTAAACATCCAATTAAATCAAACCTACATATCTTATGGTAGTTTAGGAAAGGAAAACCGCATGAAACAAAAACGCGAAGATGACAATGCCTTGTTGCAAGGTGTCGCTGTTTCTTCCGAGCGCGCCTTGGTGAAATCGAAATCGGTGTACTCCAATGGAAGTTGGGACATGGTCGACGCAGCGAAAATGGATTCAACGATTGTTGGGAAATTGAAGGACGAAGAATTGCCGGAGGACCTCAAGGGAAAATCCACGGAGGAAAAAGAAGCGTACATCAAACAGAAAAGTGAAGAACGTGCGAAAATCCAAAGTGAAATCGGTCAATTAGGAAAGCAACGCGAGGCGTTTATCCAACAAGTAAAGACTACTCAAACAGGACAAACACCAAATGCGAAGGATGATTTCGGGACGGCGGTTTCAAAAAGTTTGAAGGAAAAAGCTGTTTTGAACGGATTTAATTGATTTTTCGATGCATTTGATGCTTACATTTGTGTAAGAATCAGCTATGAAAGAACTCGAACATTACTTCCAACACATTGATCCAGTTTTTGCGGCATTTCTCGCAACAACCTTTACCTGGCTTGTTACTGCAGCCGGCGCTTCCTTGGTTTTCTTCTTTAAAAACATGCACCGTGGACTCCTCGATGGCATGTTAGGATTTACCGGTGGTGTCATGGTGGCTGCTAGTTTTTGGTCCTTGTTATTGCCCTCCATCGAACTTTCTGAACGACTGTATCCAACAATGTCGTGGATGCCCGCAGCCGTTGTATTCCTTTTTGGAGCTTTGTTTTTGTTCTTTTTAGATAAAAAACTTCCGCACTTACACATCAATTTTAAGGAAGAAGAAAGTGAAGGCGTGAAAACGCAATTGCACAAAACAACGTTGCTTG
>CALQBB020000143.1 GCA_943328715.2 Polynucleobacter meluiroseus
AATTCCTCTTGCTGAACCGATTCCATGAATAAATGTGTTTTGCCTAATAGGTCTGTGACATGCAGTTGATCAATTTGAGCACCGTCCACGGAGATGTATAATTGTCCCGTGCTCGGATTAGGATAAATATTCAAGGACCATTGATCCTCTGCTAATCCAGATGTTGAACACACTTCGTTGACAGGACTTCCATCACAGTAATTAATCGCGTAAAGTGTTACTGTCTGTAGTGGATTATTTGCTGGTTGAAGCGCTGTTTCGGTACAGCCCAATTGTTTCACTAAAAAGTCGCGCACGAAACGAATGCTTGTATCCATGTAAGCAGCATTGCTCAAGTATGGAACATGCGGCGCTCCAGGGAATGTGTAAAATTGATTTTCAACTCCAATGGCACAAGCACGTTCGTGAAGCATTCGACTTCCGTCTAGGTACATTAATGGCGTACCTGGATTCACGACTCCACGGTTGTATTTGACTGTTCCGTCAGCTGTTCCGTGGAAGGAACAAAGTGGAACATCTCCAGCTTCTAACCAGCTGTATCTAGCCAATGCGCCACAACCGTTTATCACGGCGTGAACTTTGGTCGAATATCCCGGATTTCCACTGTTACCTTCTAGTCCACCAAGCGTATTGATGGTGCTTGCATTCAAATAATCGGAAATCTCGCATGGATTATCAAGGTAAGCCACGTGTAAAGCTGTAATGGCACCAGCAGAACTTCCACCGATGAAAATGTGATTGGTGTCTACTTTATAGAGATTGGCTGTTTGACAGTCCTTGTAGAAATAGCGAATAGCGCCTTTTAAATCTTGAACAGCACGAACCACTGCTTTCACTGCGTTAGCAGAATCAAAAGGAAAGAATCCAAGGCGGTAATCGATGCTTGCACATACATATCCTTTTTTCGCAAAGCTTTCGGACCACGTTTTCACATCATTGTCCGTTTTTGACCCACCGATAAAACTTCCACCATGTACCCAAATAATCAAGGGTCTAGCAAGTTCTGTATCGCCAGTTGGCTCGTAAAAATCGAGTTTCAATTGATTGTTTGCACCGCTCCATGTATTGTTTTGTCCATAGATGATATCGCTTGTCACGGTAAAATTGGTGAAAACGTCATTCGCATATCGACCACTGCTACAAGGCGATTGAGCGTAACTCGTTAAACTGATGAGGATTGTTAAAATGAAGGTAATTTTTTTCATAGTTACATGGTGTTTAAGGGAAGCGGACTCCATCAAATTTATTGGCGTTCACTTCGGGGATTGTTGAATGGTATTTTTGGTTAATGGCTTTAATGAAAGCGTTGGCAAAATGGGCGTTCCCACGTGGATTCAAGTATATTCCATCTAAAGAATACGCTCCTCCAGAAACGAATTTCGAACTCATGCTCACTCCGTTGTAGGTGAATCCATCTGCTAAGTTAGAAACGAATTGATCTGTATTTACCAGGGCGAGGTTATACGTTTGTGCCATTTGGCGAATAAAATCATTGTAAGATTGAATTCTTCCTCTTAATACGGAAAGTTCACCTGCATCTAATACAAACTCATCGCGTATGGGAAAAAGAACACCCATTTGATTGCATTTAACGGAGTCCAAGGGCAAACTGAGGAGTAATAATTCTGAGGATTGAATCTGACGAACGGCAAACATATTCGCACTTGAATCAACCATCATGAATGGATTAGCACCTAATTGGAAGTAAAATCCAAGTGGATTATAAATGCTGTTTAACGTTCCAACGTTGCTATTGTCTAACGTTAATCCGTTCCATGGAATGGTTGTGAAATAAGGCATTTGACTGACGTCCGGAATGGTTGCCAAAACACCTTTTGCACCGTTTGCGGTTAAATTCTGAACGACTTGCTCGTAGTTTTGTTGAAATTGAAGATCCGAAGGCAAGGTTTCATGAGTCCCGCCAGATTTAGCGTAATCCAAAACGTCTTCCAGTCCGATGTACAATTGAAAAAACGTGGCATTTTGCGCGAGTAACTCATCCAGTAAACTTGTGTTTGGAGATGCGCACATGCGGTTATAAAAAGGATTTATTCCTGCCAAGGATGCATTTGTAAATTGGTTTAATCGCAGTCCAGGAATACCAAAAACGGTAAATGGATTGTTGGCGTCGTAACAAGATTGACTGATGCTGCTTAAATCTCCCGTGCTAGCATCTCGGATAGGTGATAAAGAAACAGTTCCTTGACAATCGGTTTTATATCCCAAATGAAAAGGTGCGAGTCCGGTGGTACTGATTCCGATGGAAGCACTATTTATCCATGGGATATTTGCTGGATTGGAACCAATTAATTCAAATTGTCCGGCTAGAATATTCGCTAACGAATTTTGCTGACCTTGGTATTGGAGGCCATCATCCATATAACCGCCCATTTGTCCGTCACCGATAAAAATGACTTTTGACACATCAAGTTCACCTTTCGAAGGAAGTGGACTTTTGACTTTTGGTTCGCAGGAAAGCAAGCCCAATGCCGTAAAAATAGTTAGCAGGAAGAAGTGACGTTTATTCATTACCAACGATAGTTTAAAGAAATTCCCGGCGCGAGTGCAATGGAAGTGAATGTGCCGTTCAATTGTGTTTCTAGATTCTTATCGCTTCTACGCATGCGTGTCACATACAATGAAGCATCGAAAGAAAAATGTTCGTTTGCACGAAAACTGAGTCCAGTAGTGCCATAAAGTCGATTTGCATCGGGCGTTTCTGGCGTGACAAATCCTGATTGAACAGGGGAGAAGCCAAAGCCACCACCAAACCGAAAGGTCCATTTTTGTGAAGCGGTATATGCTGCTCCGCCACGGAATGCAAAAATACTTTCGTAGTTTCTTGCGGATTTTGTGTCGCTCAATGCGCTGGTGTTTTGAGCATAATCGAAGGCCAATGTGTCATACACTTTCCAGTTTACACGGTTTAGGTCCAGCACGAAAGTCCATTTTTTATTCGCGGTAAAACTAAGTCCGAGTGTTAGTACACTTGGCAAGGGAAGTTGGCTAGAAAAAGTTCCATTCGGAAAACTTGAGGACAATGCGTTTGGAACCGTGAACGTTGCATTTCCATTATCTACAGACATAGAGACCTTAGATCGGTAGGTTAATCCCATGGAAAATCGTTCGTTCACATGGTAAAGAATGCCTGCGTTGTATCCAAAACCAATGGCTTTTCCTGCGAGTTCAGCATGGCCATAATTTCCTAGGCTGTCTTGAACTGGAATATCTTTTTGTAGGTTCACGCTTCCTTTACTGATGACAAATCCAGCGCCAATTCCGAGTCGTTCACTGATGCGATAGGAAAAAGTTGGTTGGATGAAAATGGCTTTTAACGAAAGTCTTGTGAGTGCGAAACGTCCAATCCAATTCGGTTCCCACTGCACCGTGCTTCCAAAAGGTGTGTAAATAGCTAATCCGAACGAAAGTGGCTCCAAGGATTTTTCACATCGGTAAAGTCCGTAGGCAGAAAAGGGAGTTCCAACAGGATTTTGCGTGCGATAACTCGTTTGTGTTGCTGAATCAGTGTAAAGGACATGTGCAAAAATGGGAGTTCCAGCGAGGTTCACTTCTGATTTATTCGCAAAAGCACTTGCTCCCGGATTAAAAAACAAACTGGAAGCATCTACATTCAATGCTGTTCCTGCGCAACCCATTCCTTGTTGTTTTTGTCCTTGAAAATTGACTTGAAACCCTTGTGCATACGACGAGAATGCGGCTGCAAGAATAAAGGACAAACACGAAATATTTAAGAAAGATTTCACAATTTAAGCTTGGGTTGTACCAAATATATTAAATTTAGTCGAACAAATCTTAATCCTTTCAAATGAAACAACTTAGTATTATCCTTATCCTCATGTGTTTGTTTCAGACAAGCCAACTTTTTTCTCAAGACAAACCAGCCTATGTCATTTACACTGCCAATGGTAAGAAAACAACATTTGAAAAACTAGTTGAATCCACCGAAAATAAAGAGCTTGTTTTATTTGGAGAGTTTCACGATAATCCAATTTCGCATTGGTTGCAATTGGAATTAACGAAAGAAATGTATGCGGAAGTTGGCTCAAACTTGCAATTGGGATTTGAGATGTTTGAGCAGGACCAACAGGAGTTACTTAGTCAATATTTACTCGGGAATTTAACAGCGAAGCAGTTTAAAGATACGATGCGACTTTGGCCAAATTACGCAACGGATTATGCGCCAATAATCGATTTCGCCAAAACGAATAAATTGTTTTGTGTGGCATCCAATGTGCAGCGAAAAT
>CALQBB020000144.1 GCA_943328715.2 Polynucleobacter meluiroseus
AGCGGATGTCAACATGAATTGGGTCTTCGACTGGTTGACGAAACTCAAGAATTACGTGATTACGAACGAAACATGGCTCGGACACGGGCATACGCTACCGACGGGAAAGGAGATGCTGCAGATTTCTCCGAACATGAGACAAAATCATTTTATGTTGTCGGATCCCATTGAATTAGCGGAGGAATTAGTGCCGATTCAAGTGGGGGATAAATCCATTGGATTTTTGGCATTGATTCCGATCTTTGCCGATGAAATGGATTACAAACAAGGAAAAGGAACGGCGAAATTATTTGCGAAATTTGCGCTGCAGAACATTACAGAAAAATTGGATAATTATCGGTCGACAGTCCTGAAGACACGTTGGAATTTCTTTGCCAAATGAAGCAAAAATCCGTACAAGCACACATTGCCCTGTTGTTGGTCAACGTACTCTATGGAGCCAGTCATGTTTTGGCGAAGGGCGTCATGCCAGGCTTTTTGACGCCAACCGTTTTCATCTTATTTCGCGTGGTGGGAGCAACGGCGCTGTTTTGGCTCGTGCTCAGTTTGACAAAACGATCCAAAATTGAAGGCAAAGATTTTCCCTTGATCGCCTTATGCGGACTTTTCGGAGTTGCGATCAATCAATTGTTTTTCTTTCACGGATTAAACCTTTCCTCGGCCTTCAACTCCGGAATCATCATGGCCCTGAATCCGATTATGGTGGTGATTTTATCGTTTTTCCTCTTGAAGGAACGACTAACCGCCTTCAAAATAACGGGCATTACCTTGGGAGCGACGGGAGCGATTCTCTTGACCTTGAAAGCATCCACACATATGGGCGATTCTCGTTTGGGCGATTTATTCCTCTTCCTGAATGCATTGAGTTACGCGATTTACTTGGTACTGGCGAAACCACTGATGAAAAAATACAGTCCGATACAAGTCATCACGTGGGTCTTTACCTTTGGACTCTTTTTCGTCCTTTTATTCCCTCCTACCTTGAGCGAACTAGGTCAAACGAATTTTCAGCGGATTCCGACAGAAATTTGGTGGAAAATTACGTACGTCGTGATTGGTGTGACTTTTCTTACGTACTTACTCACCATCTTCGGATTGAAATACCTCAGCGCAACGATTTCCAGCGCCTACATTTACACACAACCCGTCATGGTGCTGTTGTTTACCTTTTTGTTTGCGGTCATTGGCTGGTCCGAGGATTACCGAAGTACCATTACCTCTGAAAAGATTCTGTATATGTTCGTTATCTTTACCGGTGTTTACTTGACGTCTAAATCAACCTCCAAAAAATGAAAAACCTTCTTTTTTGCTTTATCCTTTTGAGTGTTTCCATCAGTTGGGGACAAAATAAAATCATCGACCACAAAGCATATCCCGAATGGAAACGTTTGGAAAAACAACAGTTTAGTCAAAATGACGAATGGCTGACCTACGAAATCAATCCACTAACGGGCGATGGCTATTTGCACTGGTATCAAAGCACAACAGGAAAACACGATTCCCTGAAACGAGCGAAGGATGCACAACTCGATCCGAACGGACAATTCATCGCGTGGAAAGTTGTTCCGGGATTTGACACCCTGCGAAACTGCGAATTGAACAAAGTCGACAAGAAAAAATGGCCAAAGGATAGTTTGTACATCCTTCTGACTGCTAACGATTCGCTCATCAAAGTTCCCAAATTGAAGTCCTTCCAAATCACGGAGGATGCCTCTGTACTCGCTTATTTGTCGGAAGTGAGTCCAAAACCAGCGCCGGAAGTCAAAAAGAATTGGCTGCAAAAACATGGATTCCAGAAGGAAAAGAAAGCAGTAGAAAAACCGAAAAGCGATGGACATCAGCTGACCATTTGGACCACCACCAACTCATGGAAACAAACGAATGTCACGAAATATTCACTTCCGAAAAACGGAAAATACGTCGCGATTGTCACTCAGCAAAAACTGAAAAACGATTCCTCACAGGTGCGCATCTACGAGGTTGCCACGCAAACATTGATCAAAGAATTTGACCGAAATACCGCGTGTGAAGCACCGGTATGGAACGAAGACGGAACACGTTTGGCGTTTTTTACAAGTCAAGACACGAACAAAGTGAAACAATTTGAATTGAATGTCTTTGACCTCGTTTCCAATAAAACGTGGGTTTTCGGCGACACATTGACACCCGATTTCGATACCTTGAAAGGAATATCGGAAAACCGCACACCTATTTTCACACAGGACAATCGATTTTTGTTTTTCGGTGTGGCAGATCACGTGAAAGCAGAGCTAAAAGACACGCTTCTTGAATCAGAGAAAGTGCGTGTGGACATCTGGCACTACCAAGATCAGGAACTTCAAGCACAGCAATTGGTGCAATTGAGCCAAGAGAAAAAACGCAGTGATTTGTACGTTTTTCGCTTTGACAACGAGAAAATCATTCCACTCAGCAACGATACTCTTAGCGTGCGGGTGTCCGACCAACTAATCGGAGATTACCTGCAAGTAACGAGCAACGAAGATTACGCCATTCAACAACAATGGAAATCCCCCGGATTGGAAGACGTCTACCGCATTTCCTTAATCGATGGCTCGATAGAACTCCTCGCAAAAGGACTCGCGTATCCAGGTATCCTTTCTCCAAAAGGAAATTACTTCACCTATTTCAATCCAACGAAAAATCAACACGTCCTGTTAGATATCGCCGCGAAATCGGTTTCGTACATGAACGCGAATCGCAAGGACATCACCTGGAATGAAGACCTCAACGGTCAACCGATGGAAGCAGGTCCAGAAGGATGGATTGGCTTCGATCGCAGCGAAGACCACGTGTATTTCAAGTCCCGCTACGACCTGTGGGATTATCAAATCAGCACACAGAAATTACAGTCCCTGACAAATGAATGGGCAACGAAAAACAAGGTCCGCATGGACTTAGTGCAATGGGAATCCGACAGCATGTACATCGATCTCCGTGATTGCTACGCGAAAAGCTTTGAACTTTCCACCAAAAAAGAAGGACTTCATTCCTTCGATGCGAGTCAAGCGAATGGTTTGCGTCAAATCATTCAAATTCCAGCGCGCATTTCCTTGATCGAACGTTCCCCCAATAAAAACCACTATTTTTTCCGTTGGATGACCGTTTCTCATTACCCAGAATTGGAATTGTGGAACGATCAATATCAGCCAGAAGGAGTCTTGTCGGTGACGAATCCACAACAAGCGAACTACAATTGGGCGACGAGTGAAATCGTGAAATGGAAAACCTACGACGGACAAAACCTCGAAGGAATCCTCTACAAACCTGCTGATTACGATGCGACGAAAAAGTATCCACTCATTCTTTACTACTACGAATTGAACTCGGACAACCTTCACAACTATCAAGGACCGCGTCCCTCAGCGAGTACGATTAATCCGACAGAATACGCTTCCGCGGGCTATTTTGTGTTCATTCCAGACATCCGCTACGAGATTGGACATCCTGCCAAATCGGCATATAATTGCATCATGAGCGCAACAGACCAGCTCCTGAAACAATTTCCAATCGATTCCACACGCATGGGCTTGCAAGGACAAAGTTGGGGTGGATATCAAACCGCTCAACTCGTAACCATGACCAAACGATATGCGGCAGCCATGGCTGGAGCTCCCGTTGGAAATATGATTTCCGCGTATGGCGGCATCCGTTGGGGATCCGGATTGAACAGACAATTCCAATATGAATCCACGCAAAGTCGCATCGGAAAAACCATTTGGGAGGCACAAGCCTTGTACATCGAAAATTCACCTTTGTTTCATTTGCCGAATGTCACTACGCCATTGTTGATCATGTCCAATGACCGCGACGGAGCGGTTCCATGGTACCAAGGACTCGAATTGTACAACGGAATGAGACGCCTTGGAAAACCATGTTGGATGTTGAACTACAACGATGACGACCACAACTTAACGAAACTTCCCTACAAAATCGATTTAAGCATCCGCATGCGTCAATTCTTCGATCACTACTTACAAGGAAAACCAGCACCACTTTGGTTAAAAGATGGCATTCCAGCTATCGACAAAGGACAAAAGTTTGGGTATGAAACAGAGTAAAATCTGGTACTACGTGACGCTTGCTGTCCTGTTGGGAATCACGATTTTGAGCTTACTGCCACCGAAATCTGGTGTGGAAATTCAGAGCAACGACAAAATCAATCACTTTGTCGCGTATGCTGTGTTGAGCTTTTGTAGCCTAACTTCCGCACAAGGAAAACGTTTTTGGCGAATTCTGC
>CALQBB020000145.1 GCA_943328715.2 Polynucleobacter meluiroseus
CATTCAAGGAGATCGTTTGGAACAAGATTATCAGAATGTCAGTGGACAATTTTATGGCATCTACTTTCAACAAGCGCGTCCATGTACCATTGACTATGCCATCATCAAAAACGGAACATCTGGCGTGCACTTGTACGACGAAGACCCTACGAATTCGGAATATACGCTCACGATGACCAATACGGTCATTAAAAATCAAGCACGTTATGGTGTCTTCATTTTTGCTGGAGCGAAAGTGAAAGCTGAAAATTGCATCGTTGCAAAAAACGGAACACATGCCTTGTTTGTCCTTCAAGGCGGAGACTTCAATTTCAATCATTGTGACCTACTCGGTTACGGCAGTTCAACGAATCCAGCGGTTGGAATCAGTAATTATTACACAGACTACACGGCGGGACAAACGAATGTTTCCTCCATCAACGAAGGGAAATTGTACAATTGTGTCGTTACCGGAAACTTAGCCACAGAATTCGCCATGGATACAATTCAGATGTCCGGAGTGGTTTTAAATTTTGACTTTAGAAACACACTTTTGCGCTCCGAAGAAATTTACACGGACTCCTTTTACGATGCGAGTGTCATTTGGAACGGCAACGCCCTGTTCACGAATCCAACAGAATTTGATTTTACTTTTGGCGCGAATTCCGACTTACAAGGAACTGGTGTGAACACAAGCGTGGTTACAGATATTCTCGGTAATCCTCGAAACAATCCGCCGGATATTGGTGCGATTGAATTGAATTAACGAAAAACAAGAACAAAAAAAATGCGGGTCAAGTTGACCCGCATTTTTTATTTCGTTGAATTGGACTTATGCGTTAGCAATCATGTTGTCCAACACTTCCATCACACTTTTCACTGCTTCTGCTGACTCTACTAAAAGAGCGCGTTCTGCGTCGTTTAATTGCAATTCGATGATTTTCTCGATACCGTTTTTACCTAGTACCACTGGTACACCAAGGTAGATATCATTCATTCCATACTCACCTTGTAACCAAGCACAAACTGGGAAGATACGTTTTTGATCACGTACAATTGCTTCTACCATTTGAGCAGCTGCAGCTCCTGGAGCGTACCAAGCTGAAGTACCTAACAATTTCACGATTTCACCACCACCAAATTTCGTGCGCTCGATGATTTCGTTCAATTTAGATTCTTCGATTAATTCTGTTACTGGAATTCCACCTACAGTGGTGTAACGAGGAAGTGGAACCATAGTGTCACCATGTCCACCCATCAATACTGCTTGAATATCTTTCGGGGAAACATTTAACTCCGTTGCCAAAAATGCACGGTAGCGAGCTGTATCAAGTACACCTGCCATTCCGAATACTTTACTTGGATCCGTGTTTGCATTCAAATACGCACAGTATGTCATCACATCTAATGGATTAGAAACAACAACAATGATCGCATTTGGTGAATACTTCACGATGTTCTCTGTCACGGTCTTAACAATACCAGCATTGGTAGCGATAAGGTCGTCACGAGACATTCCTGGTTTTCTTGGCAAACCTGAAGTGATTACAACCACATCAGAATCCGCTGTTTTCGCGTAATCATTTGTTGATCCAATTGTACGTGAATCGTACAAATTAATAGGAGATGTTTGCCAAATATCAAGCGCTTTACCTTCGGCAAATCCCTCTTTAATATCTAGTAAAACAATTTCGTTAGCGATTTCTCTTTGTGCCAACACATCTGCACAGGTTGCACCTACGTTACCTGCACCTACTACGGTTACTTTCATTTGATCTATGTATTAGTTCGTAATTGCTAAATAGCGACACGAATTTAGTGAATTTGAGGAAAATTTTGTTTTTTTGGACGTATATTTCATTTTTATTTATTTCAAAAGGCAACCGACGTACCTTAGCGTCGTTTTAAAATTGTTGAAAATTGGAGAACCAGGGTCATTTAAAAGAAATTGTGGAGGGATGCATCCGTGGCGAACGACGTTCGCAGGAGGCGTTATTTAAGCAATTTTATGGAAAGATGATGGTGGTTTGTCTGCGGTACATGACGGATCACGACACCGCACAAGAGGTTCTTCAAGAGGCATTTTTAAAGGTCTTTGACAAATTGGAGGTTTTTGATTTCAAAGGTTCATTGGAGGGATGGATTCGTCGCATTGTAGCAAATACAGCGATAGACGCCCTTCGAAAAGCCAAACGAAATCCATTTTTGAGTGACCAGGACACCGACTTTAAACAAGCAGCCAGAGATGAGTTAGTGGAGCGAGAGGAACTAGATGTAATTGATTTAAAAGCTGAAATAGCGATGAATGCAATTGCGAAACTTTCCCCAGCTTACCGAACTGTTTTTAACTTGTTTGTTTTGGAGGACTGCACACACAAAGAGATTGCTGAACTTTTAGGCATCAGCGAAGGAACCTCAAAATCCAATTTGGCGAAGGCAAAAATGAACCTTCAACGCATATTAAATGAAAAATTTGTAAACATCGACAAATGAAAGATGGTTTAGAAAATAGCTTTAAAGAGGCCTTGAATCAGTTCGAGCTTCCCTACGATGCGCAAGCATGGGAATCCTTGAATAAAAAATTGAGCGCTAAAAAATGGTATCAGGCAACGCAGATCAAATGGTCCGCTGCCTTGATCATTGCCATTGGTGTAGCGGCGTATTTTGTCCTGCCAACTTCGGCTGAACGCAGCATCAAAGAAACACACAATAAAACTGCCAAAAAGGAAACGAATTCATCCTCTACTGTTGCACCTAATCAACGTAAAACAACTCCTGCTACAACTCCAAGTGTAGTGGACAATGCAACGAATCCAAAAGAGATCGAGCCTTTGATGAGTCCAGGATTTACACCACCGGTAGTCGTTGCTGAACTTATCCCTCATTCGATTCCACGCATATTGGATCAGATGGACGTTCTAGATATAACGGGTCAAGCAATTGATAATCAAGAACCTACACCCGCATATAACGGACAAGTAGCAATGATCGATTTCAAAAATAGATGTCAAGGTGAAACGTTGCAGTTGGATGCGGATAAACGCCATGAACGAATGATTAACTATGCTGGAAAAGAACTTCATTTTTCTTACAACGAAGCCATTTCCTTAAAACTAACAGAAGCAGGGAAAGTAACCTTGACGGCGAATTCAGGTCCCTACGGACAATTTGAAGAATTTGGAAGTTTTTACGTCAGCGCAACTCCTACCTTAAACATCAATTCGGATCGCACCCTGAATTACGAAGATGGATTGCCGAAAATGAACGTCCAAGCAGAGTCAAGTGAAGGACAAATCACTTGGCATTCAACGAATATCCTCAATACAAATACCGGAAAGAATGTGGAATTGTTGGCCTTTAGCAAAGGCTATGCGATTGTTGAGGCACAAGTAACAGCAAGCAACGGCTGTACTGCAAAAGAAAAAGAAATGATCCAGATTCCATCGGACTACAATCTTCTAGCAGTAAACGCGTTTAATACACAGTCACAAGATAGTCGCAATAGTACGTTTATGCCTTATGCATTAACCATTCGTCAAACACCATTTAAGTTAATTGTTTTGGATCCAGATAACGGTGGACTCGTTTTCTAATCGTCGGATGCAAGCAATGCGTGGGATGGAATTGATCGCAGAGACGGAAAACTTGTTCCAGCTAACAAAGCATACATTTGGAAGGTTGTTATTCAAAGACCTGTTCAAGGTGAGAATGGTGAATACCGTGGAACCATTGTTCGAATGTAAAAAAATCGCTTAAGTTGGTTGAGGGAGAGAAAATTCCCGTGGATTATCGTTATTTTTGTAGGTAACGATGATAACAAATTACCAAAATATTCAGGCTGGTTTTATTAATTGTGTCGGGAATGAATTGAACCACTTCATACCTTTCGGACGATGAGTATCATTCAACTTCTTCCTGAACACATTGCGAATCAGATCGCTGCCGGTGAAGTCATTCAACGTCCAGCTTCTGTTGTCAAAGAACTCATGGAGAATTCCATCGATGCCGGCGCGCAATTTGTCCAACTACATGTGAAAGATGCCGGAAAGACCTTAATCCAAGTTGTGGATGACGGTAACGGAATGACTCCAGAAGATGCGGTCAAATGTTTTCAACGTCATGCAACGAGCAAATTGAAAAGTGCGGATGATTTATTTCGCCTGCAAACAAAAGGATTTCGTGGCGAGGCTTTGGCTTCAATCGCCTCCATTGCACATGTGAGCATGCGAACCAAACACGCGGATTCAGATACCGGCACACTCA
>CALQBB020000146.1 GCA_943328715.2 Polynucleobacter meluiroseus
AACTTAAAAATTCGCTCCGCGTTTTTGGCGTTGGTGGACTATTCGGATACTTTGGTCTTTTCCGGAACAGTCGCTACGGAACCATGATTTGGTATGCAACTCGACGCGATCAATTTGTGGTCATCGAACGTTCCAACAGTAAGGCAATTGTTCTCACACCAGACGACCCAAATTCATTCGTTTCGGAATGGAATGAAATAAAATCACGTTAAATCGCAGAAAGAAGTCGTTTTCGCGGTGTGCTTTGTTTATCATCTCGTTTGATTTATTAAATTTGTATCTAAATTAATGAGTATGAATTTCATTGCCTCTAGCACAAGTCTTTTAAAACATCTTCAAAGTATTTCAGGTGTACTGAATACAAGCAATACCTTGCCGATTTTAGATAACTTTCTCTTTGAAATCACCAACGGTCAACTCACAGCATCTGCTTCAGATTTAGAGACGACCATGGTGACAAAAATGGACGTTCATTCGGAGGAGGATGGTAAAATTGCCATTCCTGCTAAATTGTTGTTGGATGTCTTAAAAAGTTTGCCAGACCAACCTTGTACCTTCAAAGTCAATACAAGCAATTACCAAATTGAAATTGCATACGACAACGGAAAATCTCGCATGGTTGGATTCAATGGTGATGAATTCCCTAAAATTCCTGAATTAGCAGGTAAAAGTGCCATTAAATTGTCTGGAGATCTGCTTTCTCGCGCGATCAACAAAACCTTGTTTGCTTCTGGGAACGATGACCTTCGTCCAGTAATGAGTGGTGTTTTCTGCCAATTCTCTGCTAGTGAAATCACTTTTGTTGCGACAGATGCACACAAACTGGTTCGTTTCAGAAGAACAGACGCCGAAGCGAGTGGAAGTTCAGCTTTCATTTTACCGAAGAAACCTTTGAACATGTTAAAATCGAATCTTCGTGGTGACGAGGCGGTTTTATTAGAATATAATGAATCCAACGCTGTTTTCACGTTTAACGACCTCATCTTGGTGTGTCGCTTAATCGATGGAAAATACCCGAATTATGAAGCCGTGATTCCAAAAGAAAATCCAAATGTTTTGACAATTGATCGTTCTCAATTGCTTTCTTCTATTAAACGTGTGTCGATTTTTTCCAATAAAACAACACATCAAATTAAATTGAAGTTAGCTGGTTCTGAACTTTCTTTGTTTGCTGAAGACATCGACTTTGCAAACGAAGCGAGCGAGCGTTTGACGTGTAACTACGACGGTGATGATTTAGAAATCGGATTCAACTCCCGTTTCCTAATGGAAATGTTGAACAATTTGGATTCAGATGAAATCAAATTATCGATGAGTGAGCCTAGTCGCGCGGGAATCTTAACTCCTGCAATTCCATCCAACGAACACGAAGACATTTTAATGCTCGTGATGCCAGTGATGCTCAACCGTTAATTCACCTTTTCATACATGCCTCAAGGACTGAGCAACATTCGGAATTTATCCTTGAAGGAACTTCAGGACGAATTTGTTGAACGCAATGAAAAATCATTTCGTGCCAAACAAGTCTATGAATGGTTATGGAAAAAAAATGCCGCTTCCTTTGATGAAATGACCAACTTGAGTAAAGAACTCAGAGAGATGTTGCAACAACATTATTTCATTGATCATATCCAATTGCAAGATCAGCAAATCAGCACGGATAAAACCATCAAATGTGCCTTTACCATCGAAGAAGGTAAGGTAGTTGAAGGTGTATTGATTCCAACAAAATCCCGGACCACCGCATGCATCTCTTCGCAAGTTGGTTGCAGCTTGTCCTGTACCTTTTGTGCAACAGGAAGATTGAAATTACTTCGAAATTTAAGTGCAGGTGAAATTGTTGACCAGGTTGTCTACTTGAAAAATCAAGCAGAAGAACGTTACGGACAAAACCTAACCAACATTGTTTACATGGGAATGGGTGAACCGCTCCTGAATTATAAAAATGTCCTTCAATCAGTTGACCGTCTTTGCAGCGAAGATGGACTTGGAATCTCACCCAAACGTATAACCGTTTCCACAGCAGGAATCGCAAAAATGATTCGCAAACTCGGCGACGACGATGTCAAATTCAATTTGGCACTTTCCCTACACGCCGCGAACGATAAGAAACGCGATAAAATCATGGAGATTAACGAATCCAATAACCTTTCTGAATTATCAGAGGCCTTGGAATATTTCCATGAAAAAACGGGTTCAAGGGTTACCTTTGAATACATCATCTTTAAAGACTTTAACGATGAAATCGAGGATGCACGTGAACTTGCAAACTTTGCAAAATGTGTTCCGTGTAAAATCAATATCATTGAGTACAATCCGATCGAAAATGGAGAATTCCAACAAGCAGACGCACACAAGGTAGATGCTTTTGCCGCCTTTTTGGAATCGAAAAACCTCATCGTGAATGTTAGAAGGAGCCGTGGTAAAGACATCGATGCTGCCTGCGGACAACTTGCTAATAAAAACAAAGCCATCCTCAAGGATGAACGTATTCTGAAGTAACTTACAGAATAGAACATCGTCCTGCTTATAGAAATCCATTTGCTATGATCAAAGTATCTCACCTCCGAAAGGAATTTGAACTAAGTCGCCAACAAAAGAAAGAACTCAATACCACAGCGGACAAAGCTCTAGCTGTTGATGACCTAAGTTTTGAGTGTCAACCCGGAAAAGTTTTTTCACTTCTCGGACCAAATGGAGCAGGAAAGACGACCACCTTGCGCATGCTTTCAACGATTTTATCTCCTACTTCAGGTAGCATCGAAATTGCTGGAGTTGACGCCGTAAAATATCCACAAGAGGCTCGTTCAAAAATTGGATTTCTAACCGGATCAACTGGACTTTATGCCCGCTTGACTCCCCTCGAAATCATCGATTATTTCGCTGCTCTTTATCAAGTTCCCACAAAGGAAAGAGAAGAACGTAAAAAGTACCTATTCGATTTATTGAACATGGAGGACTTTCTTCAAAAGCGCATTGGTAAACTAAGTACGGGAATGAAACAAAAAGTTTCCATTTGCCGCACCATGATTCATGATCCAGAAGTGGTGATTTTCGATGAACCAACAAGTGGACTCGACGTCATCACAGCGGAAAACATCATTAAACTCATTCGCGATTGCAAGGACCAAGGGAAAACAGTGATTTTCTCTAGTCACATTATGAGTGAAGTTGATTTGTTATGCGACGAACTCGCGATTGTTCACAAAGGACAACTTAAATACAACGGACCCATGTCCGATTTTCGTCAAAACATGGAAGCTAGTAATCTAACGGAAGAATTCATCCGTATTGTTCAACGTTAATTCATTCCTCATGATTTTTACCATATTCAAAAAAGAACTCATCGATACCTTACGTGACAAACGCACCATGCGTACGATGTTGCTCATTCCACTCTTGGTTTTCCCAATTACACTTACACTTTTTGTCAACGTTTCTTCCTCCTTTGAAAAAAAAGCGAGTGAGGAGAAACTAAAAATTGGCGTTTGGGGTGATCTAAGCGCCAAATATTGGAATCAGCTCAAAGAAATGCCCGATGGATTAGGGAAAAAGGAATTGAAAAACTTTGAAGATTCTGCTGCACTGAAAAAAGCCATCGAACAAGGAGAAATTCAACTCGGACTCATCGTACCTAAAAACGAAGCGGAATTGGCACAAACGAAACAGTCCATTCCTTTAATTTGGTTGTTTGACGCATCTTCCGTTGGAAGACAGCAACGTGCTGAATCCTATATGAACTACCTATCCAATAAGGCAGAAGCCATTCGTTTAAAGGAACTCGGTGTCGATGTGGAGAAAATTCATCCACTTGTGCCAGTTTATCAGAATTGTGCGAGCGATAAAAAAATGATTGGACAGCTAGCCGGTGGAATTCTACCCTATATCTTCATCGCGTTTGGATTTATCGGCTGCATGTATCCAGCGATTGATTTGTTCACAGGGGAAAAAGAACGTGGAACCATTGAAACTTTACTGACGACTCCTGTCTCTAGATGGCAGATATTAGTCGGAAAAATGATGGTTGTTGTCACATCTGGAATGTTGGCCGCAAGTTGTGCACTCTTGGGACTATTTGTTTCCATTGAGTTTTTAGACATCGTTCACAACAAAGAGATTTTAGATATCGTTCATGGAATTCTAACACCCTCGTTTATCATTGCCATGTTTAGTTTGCTTTTCCCTCTAGTGGTCTTTTTTGCTGGCGCCATGATTCCCATTGCTGTGTATGCGAAATC
>CALQBB020000147.1 GCA_943328715.2 Polynucleobacter meluiroseus
ATCCTTAAAACTTGACAATAACGTCTTTGAAGAGACGGAGAAACTTTTAGAAAAAATCCAAAAGACTCGGAATCGATATATCAACGAAGCACTTGAGTATTATAATCAAATCCAAAAAAAGAAACTCATTGAACAACTACTCATCGCAGATTCTAAACTTGTAAGCGATGAATCCATGAAAGTACTGCATGAATTTGAAAATCTTGAGGATTATGACAGCTAAAAAATATGAAGTTTGGCTAGCTAACCTTGACCCTAGGATTGGGACAGAAACGGGAAAAACTCGACCTGTTTTAATAGTACAAACCGACATCTTGAACAAAATACATCCATCAACACTAATCTGTCCAATAACAACCAATATTAAATTAGAAAGTCAAATTCTGAGAGTTCACTTGATAAAAGGAATCGCAAAAGTGAAGGAGCCGTGCGACGTGATAATTGAACAACTTCGAGCAATCGACAATAAGAGATTAATAAGGAAAATAGGTGTCCTCCCCTTGGATCTTGCGGAAAGGGTAAAAGAAAATATGAAAATCGTATTGGACCTAGGCTTCTAAAACGAAATCCTAAACGAATAATAGATTTAAAGCGCTTAGTCGCTTTTTTTTATGCTTTCAATTTTAAATCGATGATTTTTTGGATTAAGTCAAAAGGCAATTCTTTTGTCAATGGGAACTGAATGGATCCTTTGGCAAAAGTATATCCTTTCAATTCCTCACTCAATTCTTTGATAGGCCCTGCTCCTGGATAGAATCCAATGTGCTTCGCATACCCCGCATAATGGATGAAATTCTTTCCATTCCGCTTGAACGTTGGTATTCCGTAATTCTTCGTTTCCTCCAGACCCTCAACGGAATTCATTAGAAAGGAACGAAGCGCTAAAAGTTTCTCCTGCGTCTCCTTTGGAAAGGATTGGATATGTGCCTCTACTTCCGGATGCATGCTTCTACTCTTCGCAATAGGATTTGAATTGATTTAATATCGCTTGCCATCCCTGCTCCTGCAATTCCAAGGTATTTTCCGTTTCTGGGTGAAAACGTTCTGTAACATGAGTAGATGAACCTAAATCCGAAAACTCAACTTCCCATTTGCGTCCATCAGCTAACGTTATTGCCAAGAACTCCTGATTTTCAACGGAATCATAGGCTCCTTGAAAGTCAAATCCAGCGGAACCATCCACTGCTTCCATGCGAAAAGAAAAGGCACCACCTTTTCGTAAATCGATACGAGCGGACGGACAACACCAAGACTCATGTGCGAAATTCCACTTTGTCACGTGTTCATTCGTTGTCCATTTCTCCCAAACCTCGTTGATGGGCGCTTCAATCATTGCTTCTACTTCAATCCATTCTTGTTCCATAAAACAAAGATAGGAAAAGTGTGAATTCATTTGACACATCACGATATTCCTTACATTTGTCCTAGATGGACTTTCAACTTGTATCCGACTTTCAGCCAACCGGTGATCAACCGGAAGCAATTCGACAATTAGTCGCCGGATTAGCTGCCGGTGTTACGGACCAAACTTTACTTGGAGTAACGGGAAGCGGAAAAACGTTTACGATTGCGAACGTTGTTCAACAAATTCAACGTCCAACCCTAATTCTATCCCATAACAAAACATTAGCCGCTCAATTGTACGGGGAATTCAAGCAGTTTTTCCCGGAGAATTCTATAGAGTATTTTGTTTCCTACTACGATTATTATCAGCCGGAAGCCTATTTACCGACAACCGGCGTTTACATTGAAAAGGATTTGCAAATCAACGATGAGATTGAAAAACTTCGTTTATCCGCCACCTCTGCCCTGCTATCTGGACGCAAGGATGTTCTTGTCGTAGCATCCGTTTCGTGTATTTACGGCATCGGAAATCCACAGGAGTTCCGCGAAAGCATTTTACACTTGACTGTCGGACAATCCGTCGCAAGAAATAAATTTCTGTTTAGACTGGTCGAAAACTTGTATCAACGCGCTGGAGATAAATTTGAACGCGGCATGTTTCGTGCGATTGGAGAAACGGTGGACATCTTCCTTGCCTATGCTGATTATGCGATTCGAATTGGATTTTGGGGCGATGAAATCGAAACCATTTCTTCCATAGATCCAGAAACGAGCGAACGCATCGAAACCTTTAAGGAAATTGATATTTTTCCCGCCAATTTATTTGTTTCGAGTCCAGACAATACGCGTCAAGCCATTGAACAAATCCAAGATGACCTTGTCGTGCAAGTTCAAAACTTTAAGGAGGATGGTAAATTAGAGGAGTCCAAACGACTCGATGAACGCGTGAACTACGACCTCGAAATGATCCGGGAACTCGGCTACTGCTCTGGAATTGAAAATTACTCACGGTATTTCGATCGTCGTCAACCGGGTGAACGTCCGTTCTGCTTACTCGATTATTTCCCAGACGATTTTCTCCTAGTAATCGACGAAAGCCATGTAACATTGCCACAAGTAAGGGGAATGTATGCGGGAGATCGCGCACGAAAAACGAATTTGATTGACTACGGATTTCGACTGCAAGCAGCGATCGACAACCGTCCACTGAAGTTTGAAGAATTCGAGGGATTCTTGAACAATACGATTTATGTTTCCGCAACGCCTGCGGACTACGAAATGCAACGCTCTGAAGGAATCATGGTGCAGCAGTTAATTCGACCAACTGGACTTTTGGATCCAATCATAGAGGTGCATCCGTCCAAGCATCAAATTGACCATTTAATGGCGGCAATACAGGAACGAATCGCTGTAAAAGAACGTATTCTCGTGACAACACTGACCAAAAGAATGGCTGAGGAATTACAAAAATACTTAGACAAACTCGGGATCCTCTGTCGCTATATTCACAGTGAAATCGATACGATTGAACGCGTTGAAATTCTTCGACAGTTAAGACTTGGTGATTTTGATGTCCTGATTGGTGTAAACTTACTTCGTGAAGGACTTGACCTTCCAGAGGTTTCGTTGGTCGCGATTTTGGATGCCGACAAAGAAGGATTCCTTCGAAATGAACGTTCATTGGTACAAACCGTTGGACGCGCCGCGAGAAATGTCAATGGAAAAGTACTGATGTACGCCGACAAAATGACGGAGTCCATGCGACGAACGATTTCCGAAACGGAACGACGCAGAGCGATGCAAATCGCTTATAACCTCGAACATGGATTGGTTCCAACTGCCTTGAATAAATCCAAAGAGAAAATCATGGAGTCCACAAAGGTTGCCGATGGGGATACTGCCGGTCGACAGTTAAAGTATACGCAGGCCGCTCAGGCACAATTGGCGGCGGAACCTGTTCAGAAGTATTTGAATCCAAAAGAACTCGAAGCGAGATTGAAAGCAACGAGAAAAGCCATGGAAAAAGCAGCGAAGGAACTTGATTTCATTGAAGCAGCACGTTTCCGAGACCAATTAAAAGAACTTGAAACCCAACTAAAAAAATAAGTATGACACGTTTACAACAATTTCAAAAAATTGCCATCGCTGAAGGATTCTCTTGGATTGGACTTATCATTACGATGGTCTTGAAGTACCAATTCGAGATGATTTGGCCTAATAAAATTGTGGGATGGATTCACGGAGTTTTGTTCATTGCTTTCTGTGTGTATTTGGCGATTTTTTTCTTCACCAAACAATTTTCATTGGTAAAATCACTTGTATTATTCATTGCCGCATTCGTTCCATTTGGAACTTTCTGGGCGGAGAAAAAATATTTAAGGAGCTAAGTAAACTTTTTCTTTTCATCTGCGTAAAGCACTTCAAAACGAATGGATTATGAAATGGATTAAACGATTATTCTTACTGATTCTAGTACTCATTGCAACGGTGTTAACTATTGGTCTTTTCGCTCCGAAAAAATTCAAATTGGAACGTAGCGTGGAGGTTTCATTGCCAAAGGACAGTGTCTACAACTACCTTAAATTCCTTAAAAACCAAGATCAATTTAGTGTTTGGTCAAGACAAGATCCCAAAATGAAAAAAACGTATACAGGAACGGACGGAACAATTGGATTCGTTTCTGCATGGGAAAGTAAAGATGAAAAGGTGGGAACAGGATCCATGGAAATCGTAAAACTAACCCCAGGAGAACGAATTGATATGCACATTCGCTTCAAAGTTCCCTTTGAAAATGAAGACGATGCCTATTTCGAAACAAGCAGTATCAATGCGGAAAACACCCGTGTAATTTGGGGATTTAAAGGAAATTCACCTTACCCATGGAACGCG
>CALQBB020000148.1 GCA_943328715.2 Polynucleobacter meluiroseus
CCATTTTTATAACCGATATACACTGCATTTTGAACCTCATCATAATAGAGACAGGAAATTTCAATATCCGACAATCCATTTAATGCCGTCAACAGGCGGTGTTCCTCGGTGGCAATGGTATAGATTGACATGCCATTTACGTATGCCGTAAATACTTCCTTTTCAGAAGCAACAACATCGATCGCCTTGGAAGTTGAAACGTGGAGCTTCCAAGTACCCGTGCCTATCTGAGCCCTTGAAACAAAGGTGAAAAGGCAGATAAATAAGTAGATGGTCCATTTCATGTTGTCCGTATAACGTAAGTTCTGTAATTAAATTGGCGCTGTAGTTGAATAATTCATGTAAAGTTAGCACCTTTTCGAATTAATTCTATGATTTGTTCGGTTTCATAAAGAAAAGAATCGTGATTTCTTCATAGTGGGAAGAGTAGTCTTTCCTAGGTAGTTAACTACTATACTCACGAGAGGAAAAACGCAAAATCAGCAGGGATTTCTATATTTTTTCCGTCTATCTGCTGACTAATCAGTCGAGTTCCTTTTCCGTAATCAAATATAGCGGGCGATTTTTACTTTGAATAAATAGCTTACCCAAATAAATTCCTAGAATTCCAATCATAATCAATTGAATTCCGCCGATAAACAAGATTGAAGCGATGATGGAGGTCCAACCAGTAATTGCTTCTTTGGTAAATGCAGCAATGTAAATAGCGTAAATCCCGTATAAAAACGCCAGCAGCGCAAAAAACAATCCTGTATAAATGGAAAAATACAAAGGTTTAGCACTTGAGGAAGTTATTCCCGTTAAGGCAAAGCGAAGCATCTTAGAAAACGAGTATTTTGTTTTACCTGAAAAGCGCGCATGAGGCACGTAGGGAAGACCTATTTGCTTGAATCCTAAAGAAGGAATGATTCCCCTCAAGAATAAGTGTGACTCTGTGTATTTTTTGAGTGCATCCACCACTTTTCTATCCAACAAACGAAAATCTGCCGTTCCTTCTTCCATCGGAATCTCAGCTAATTTATTTGTCAAACGGTAAAATGCTTTAGATGTCCATTTTTTCAACAAGGGAACTTTTTGGTCATCCTTGCGAATCGTATAAACGACTTCAAATCCAGCTTTCCATTTTTCAAAAAGCGTTGGAATTAATTCAGGTGGATGTTGCAAATCAGCATCCATACTAATTACTGCAGCTCCTTGTGCATGGTCTAGTCCAGCTTTTAGTGCATTTTGGTGTCCAAAATTACGGCTAAGTTGGATGAATTTAACGCGGCTATCCTTCGCGCGTAATTCTTGAATGCGGAGTAAGGAATTATCCGAACTCCCATCGTCCACGAATACAAATTCAAAATTAGCTACTTGAATCTCGTTCATAACAGCCAACAAACGTTCATACATTGAAACGATGTTTCCTTCCTCATTGCAAGTAGGAATGACTATCGAAAGCTCCATGTGTGCAGAATTATTTTGCATGTGAAGCGAAGTTACACAATTATCTGAACGAATGCTTAACGGGCTTTGATCTTGCAGACAAAATCGATTCATTTTAGTATATTTGCCCAAAGCATTGAAAATGTCAGAACAAAATCGAATTTCCACAAATAAAGCACCGAAACCCGTTGGATTGTATCCACATGCTAGACGCGTTGGAAACCTTCTTTTCTTATCGGGGGTTGGACCAAGAGTTGCCGGTTCAGATGATACCGATTCGGCAGTACCGGGATTAAAATTAGATAAGAACGGGAATTTTATTGAATTCGATTTCGAAGCGCAATGCAGAAGTGTCTTTGACAACGTTCGCATCATTTTAGAAGAATCTGGGTCTAGTTGGGACCAGCTAGTAGATGTAACGGTGTTTTTAGTTCACATGAAACGTGATTTTCAGGTTTACAATCGCGTTTATGCAGAATACTTTAAAGATAATTTGCCTTGCAGAACAACTGTAGAAATCAACTCTTTACCCACTCCAATTGCGATTGAATTAAAATGTATCGCTACGATTGACTAACTATTTGACCTATTAAATTTTACTTATGATTGCATTTATCATCCGCATTGTATTAGCTGTAGTTGCTACTGGATTCAACGTTTATTTATTTGCTACTGGGCATTGGGGTTGGGGCATCACCTTTCTTTTCGTGACGGCTTTAATCATTCTTTCCTTTTTCAGAAACGAAAATGTCTTATTGGCTCTAAATCAAATGCGCGTTGGGAATACCGATAAGGCGAAAAAATACATTGATCGTATTTCAAATCCTGAATTCCTTCCGAAGAGACAACATGCGTATGTATTGTTTTTGAAAGCAGTGATGGGCGGACAGGAATTAGGTTTTGCAAACAGTGAGAAGTTATTGAGAAAAGCCATGGACCTTGGATTAAGAACTGGTGAAGACAATGCTGTTGCACGTATGCATTTGGCTGGAATTTGTGCTCAAACAGGACGAAAAAACGAAGCTGTGGCCTTGTTAGCTGAAGCAAAAAAATTAGATAAAAACGGAATGATGCGCGACCAAATCAAAACGATGCAAAGTCAATTGCAGATGGCACCATCAAAAAACCAAATGCGCCAAGCTCAAATGATGGGTGGACGTAAGAAAACGCCTAAAATGCGCTAATGAGTGATATACCTAGAATTTATGCCGAACCATGGGCAGATTACGAACTATTAGATGCTGGTGGTGGTAAAAAATTAGAGCGTTGGGGTAAAATCATTACGATTCGACCAGAAGTTCAAGCCTATTTCCACAGTGGAATGCCCTTTACTGAGTGGAGAAATCTAGCTCATTGGGAATTCATTGAAGGAAAAGCGCAGCAAGGAAAATGGAAATGCTTGAAAAAAAATGTTCCAAGCGAATGGACCATTAAATACCACCGTTTACACTTTACCTTAGCCCTAACGAACTTCAAACACATTGGCTTATTTCCGGAACAGGAAGCGAATTGGCGTTTTATTGAGGAGCACATTTCAGCGGACGAACGTTTTCTAAACCTTTTCGCATACACGGGTGCCGCTTCTTGTATGGCACGATTAAAAGGTGCCGAAACCTTTCATGTTGATTCAGCAAAATCGACTTTGAATTGGGCAAAGAGAAATATGGAAGAATGCAAATTGTTAAACATCAAGTGGGTTCACGAAGATGCGTTAAAATTTGCTGCACGTGAAGTCAAACGTGAAAACAAGTACAAAGGAATCATCATGGATCCGCCTGCATGGGGAATTGGAGCAAGTGGTGAAAAATGGAAATTAGAGGATAAGATTGATGAATTAATGATGACTGCCTCAAGTCTGCTTGCAGAGGATGGATTCCTCATTATGAATACGTATTCACCAACCGTGGACACCGATTTTCTTACGGAATTAATTGATATTTATTTCCCGAGTAAAAAGAGTTCCATCTCCCAGTTGTACATGGAGACAAAAACGGAAAAAACGATGTATTTCGGTGAATTAGTTCGAATCCAATAATGCTGTTAGAGTAAATCGTTCGCTAGGTTCGCCAATTCCGATCGTTCCCCCTTCTCTAATTTGACGTGCGCAAAAAGTGATTCTCCTTTTAATCTGTCGATCAAATAAGCCAGTCCGTTACTGTTTTCATCTAGATAGGGTGTGTCAATTTGATGCACATCTCCCGTAAATACAATTTTCGTGTTTTCACCCGCTCTTGTGATGATGGTTTTCACTTCATGAGGCGTTAAATTCTGTGCCTCATCGATGATAAACATGATGTTGGATAGACTTCTTCCACGGATGAAGGCAAGTGGAGTGATGATAATTTTTCCAGAATCCTGCATTTCCATGATGGCTTTGTGTTTCTTTTCATTTTCACCAAATTGAGACTTAATAAACTTCAGATTATCCCAAAGCGGCTCCATGTATGGACCAATCTTATCATTGGCATCACCAGGCAAGAATCCAATTTCTTTGTTGGATAAGGGAACAATTGGACGTGCTAAAATCACTTGATTATACAGTTTCTGTTGTTCCAAGGCAGCAGCTAAGGCAAGAAGTGTTTTTCCAGTTCCCGCCACTCCTTGTAAGGCCACTAATTTGATGTCGTTGTTGAGTAGCGCATGAAAGGCAAAGGCTTGTTCGGCGTTTTTTGGTTTGATTCCGTATATAAATTCCTTTTCGATGCGGTCAACACGATCCGTTAGGTGATTGTAAAAAGCAAGGGCGGAAGTTTTTCCATTTTTCAGGATATAGTAACCGTTTACTTCCTTTTTTTCTCCTA
>CALQBB020000149.1 GCA_943328715.2 Polynucleobacter meluiroseus
GCAACCCCGTAAATCGTGCGGTTTTCGAAATTCACATCCAATTCTAAATGCAGGTGTTTAGTGGCAATTTCCGTTAGGTTCGCGTAACTATGCACATCCGCTTTTGTAGATGTTGGCGTTTGTTTTCCTTTTTTCGTGGCGTGCAAAGAATCGCAGGAAATCAATAGTAGAATAAAGGATACGATATAAAGTAAGTGCTTCATAGGAGCAAATTAGTTAAAAGAAAGGATTCCAAATCTTTCGAAAGAACCTGAAATGGAGTACATTAAAATCTCTTTGTTAAACGAATCTAAACGGAATTGTTTCGGCATAACAATCGAATTCAATTCCTTACGACTTTCCATCACTTCTCGATTGATCTCACCGGTGGTCAAATCAATTTTCACCAAGGCAACAGCATTGTTTTTTTTTGACAAATTAAAGCTGAAGTAGTTGTTTTCCGTTTTATTGAAGATGCCGGATTCATCGTAGTTTCGTTGATTGTCGTTGAAAATAAAATTCAGTGAACTATCCGATTGAAAGCTACAATAGGAACTAAATTCGCCGTAGTCGTTGGTAGAAACTTGGGACTTCGGAATGCGTTTTTGCCAAAGTAGTTGTCCTTCTGGGGAAATACGAAAAGCTATGATGTCATCGTAATAATAGTAATTCACGGTTGTTGAGAAACTCGATCTGCTGTCGTAGGTCGTTCGTTGGTACAGATAAAATTGTTCCATGGAACCAACAATTGATCCATCTACCATGGTAAAAAAGTCCCGCATGCGGTAATCGTATAATTGAGGCTGATTAAAGTCTCTGGCGTTTAGGTCATTTGGATTCCCAAGGTTGTTCATGGAATTCGTGTATCGATCTTGTTGGCGTGTGCTCCACATTTCCTTCACGATTTCCTTTCCAAAGGGAATAAACGCTTCTGAATTGTGAGCATGATCAGTTGGGTCGATTTGAATGCTAAAAATTCCTTCGATTCCGTTTTTATTCCCCGATCCGTAAATGCCAGTCAACGCGAAGGCTCCGGAGTCGTTGGAGGACATCACCAAATCATCGATTCGTTTTCCTTTAAGATCGATGGAAAATTCTTTGAGTTCGAGTCCGTTTGCTTTGTACACATGCAAGGCTTTGAAGTTTTCAAAACTGCGCGTAAACATGCGGTCGTTGGCTTTGTTGTGTTCCGTTAAGCAAATGAAGTAATCACCTGTGTTTGAAATGTGGTGGGCATTGATGGTGGTCATGTTGCCATCAAAAGGAACGTTGTATTCCCCTTCGCTGACAATTTTCAGTGAATCGTTTAGAATTCGGTATCCGTAAAAGTCGTTGTTAATGCCTCTGCCTTCTTTTTCCCAAATGACACCAATGAATTTTCTGTTTATAGAGGAGATAATAGTAAATTCAGGTTTCGCATCGAATTTTGGATTCTCGTATTCCGCCACCAACTTCGTTTCAAATGCGTTCAACTCTTCATCGTAAAATTGAGCATAAAGCATCATGCTGCTCTTCATGCGGTCGGATAAAAAAACCAAGGTCCCATTTCCAAAACTAAAGGCATCTACAAAATTACAAAGTCCAGTTTCTGTGACAAGCTTTAATTTTTGCTGATTAAAAATCGTTAAATTATCATAGGAAACAAGTCGATAAGATCCAAAACTACCACTGCCTGTCCAGCGAAGTGTGTTGAAGTCTAATTGCTTTTTAGGAAGAATTTCCATCAACAATCCATTCCCTCTTTCCAGTGGTCCCCATGTAATTGGAAAGTTTTGAGCAACAGCTAGATTGCAACAGAACAAAAATACAAGGAGGAGTTTCTGCATCTTTATGGTTTCACAAGTTGTATTCCAAGATAGGATTTAGGTGAAATGTTTTTTAATTCTTCCGTTAAGGTAGGGGAAAGTTTTAGTTCGTCAATGAATTCATGGACACTTTCTTTTGTTACTTGTTCATTTTTACGTGTCAATCCTTTTAAAGCTTCGTAAGGTTTTTCAAATCCTTCGCGACGCAAGACCGTTTGAATCGCCTCTGCCACAACTGCCCAGTTTTGGTCGAGGTCCTCATGTAATTTTGCTTCGTTCAATAATAATTTGCCTAGTCCTTTTAAGCTGGACTGCAAAGAAATCAAGCTGTGAGCGATCGGAACTCCAACCACACGAAGAACTGTTGAATCCGTTAAGTCGCGTTGCAAGCGAGAAACGGGAAGTTTTGCAGACAAATGTTCGAAAAGGGCATTTGCAATCCCGATGTTCCCTTCGGAGTTTTCAAAATCAATTGGATTCACTTTGTGAGGCATGGCCGATGATCCGATTTCACCGTCTTTGATTTTTTGTTTGAAGTACTCCATCGAAATGTAGGTCCACATGTCGCGGTTCAAGTCCAAAATGATGGTATTGATGCGTTTCATCACATCAAACAAAGCTGCTAGTTGATCGTAATGTTCAATTTGCGTCGTCGTTTGAGAACGATTTAACGCTAATTTACCGTTGACAAATTGATTCGCAAAAGCCACCCAGTCGTGCTTAGGAAAAGCCACGTGATGTGCGTTGAAATTTCCAGTAGCACCACCGAATTTAGCTGGATAATCTTGCTTCACTAATTGATTTCGTTGAATCGTTAAGCGTTCCGTAAAAACTTGAATCTCTTTTCCCAAACGCGTTGGAGATGCAGGTTGTCCGTGTGTGCGTGCAAGCATGGGAACATCCTTCCACTCGTTTTGGTAAGTCGTTAACTGCGCAATCAATTCATCCAACATCGGCAAATACACTTCTTCAATTCCTTGTTTCAAGGAAAGAGGAATAGCGGTGTTGTTAATGTCTTGTGAAGTGAGTCCGAAGTGAATGAACTCCAAGTATTTTTGTAAATTGAGTTCTTCCATTTTACTTTTCAGGAAGTATTCAACTGCTTTGACGTCGTGATTGGTTGTTTTCTCCGTTTCTTTAATCCACAAAGCGTCGGACTCTGTGAAGTTTTGATAAATCGACGTTAAAGCCGAAAACGTTTCTTTTGGAAAGTCAGCAAGTGGTTCGATGCCACTTTCCACCAAGGAAATAAAGTATTCCACTTCCACCAACACACGGTAGCGTATGAGTCCAAATTCGGAGAAGTATGGACCTAGTTGACTAGTTTTCGAATGGTATCGTCCGTCAATAGGAGAAATGGCTGAAAGTGAGTTTAATTCCATGTTTTTTTGAATAAGGGACAAAGATACGATATTGCTGAAAACTACTCAAACTGTACGGGCTAGTTTTATCAATTAAAAGTAGGTCAAATGGACATCGGGATTAAAATCCTTGGTATTTTTGTTCCATGGAATTTTCAAAACGGTTTATTCGATTTAATTGGTTGGTGATCATCCTCATCTACTTGATTGTAGTGGCGGGAAGTTTGGTTCGTATTACGGGCAGTGGAATGGGTTGTCCGGATTGGCCAAAGTGCTTTGGTGTATGGATTCCACCCACAGAACTATCGGAACTTCCAGTGGATTACCGCGAAGCCTTTTTGTTGAAACGCGAGAAAAAAGTGGAGAAATTCTGCCGCTTTTTGAACGCTATTGGCATGAAAGAAACAGCGGAGCGCATTCAGTCTGATCCTACCGTTTATGTGGAGGAAGCTTTTAATGCACGTAAAACCTGGACAGAATACCTCAATCGTTTGGTTGGATTTGCGGCTGGAAATGCGATGCTGATTGCCTTCGTGTGGATGCTGGTCGTTTACCGCAAGCGCAAGTTTGTCTTGTTGATGTTGTTGAATCTTATCCTGATGGGCATCGAAGGCTGGTTTGGATCGATTGTCGTCGCAACGAATTTAGTCCCTTGGACCATCACCGTTCACTTGTTTCTCGCTTTGGTCATCATTGGACTACAGTTGTATTTACTGTATTCCATGAGTGCAATTGGTAAGGAAAAAATCTCGTTGTCGAAGCCCATCCGTTGGACTTTACTCGTGATTTTGGCGATTACTTTTTATCAAATGTTTCTCGGTACGCAAGTGCGTGAAGCGATTGATGCGCTTGTGAAACAAGGATTCACGCGTGAACAATGGATTGAGCGCATCGGAATGGATTTCTTCATTCACCGCAGCTTCTCGTGGCTTGTGCTGATCTTGTTGGGATGGATGTTTTGGAAGAATGAAAAAGGCATCAAATACATGAAAATCCGTTGGGCAACTGGATTGCTGGCACTGGAATTAATCACCGGTGTTTTGTTGGCGTATGCAGACATGCCGGGATTGGTTCAA
>CALQBB020000150.1 GCA_943328715.2 Polynucleobacter meluiroseus
GCAAGGACAACAGTGCTTGTTGGTATTTGCAAAGCACTTCGATGTATTTCAAGTTCGCTTGAATGTACGCGAGCTCTCGGGCATTCACCAAAAACAAAGAACTTTCTCCTTGTTCAAACATGGTCTTCTCCGCTTCAAATAATTGCCGTGAGTCCTTCACTGTTTGACGGTAAATATCCAATTGATTCTGTGCGTTGAGCAAATCATTTTGAGCCTGTTTGATTTTCGCTTTTAGGTACATTTTGTTGTTCACGTAGGACAACTGTTCATCTTGCACCTTCAACTTGGCTAATTCCAAATCTCCGCGTTCTTTTCTGAAGAGCAAAGGCATTTCGAATTGGACACCGATTTTATTGTTGTTGGGACTTAAGTTGGTCAGCGGATTATAGTTGATCGGTTCATTGATGAAGTTATAACTCAAATTTACCGTTGGCTTCACTTGTTCTCTTTTCAGTTTCTGATCAATTTCTAGTGACTTAATTTTCAAGCCATTCATTGTTAAATACGGATGATTTTCTGCAAGCGAATCGATGTCCATTTCAGACAACAATGGAACAACACTCAATGTAACAGAATCCATGTATACGGGTAACGTTGTTTCGTCCAGTTCCAATGGCTCTTGGAGTTCTGTCCATAAATATGTCGAAAGTTTCACTTTTGAGTTCAATAAATCTGTTTGATAATTGTTCAACAGCGACTGTCGGTACTGAACCTGAATCCGAGCTTCCACCGTGTCGATGATGGGACGATCACCTAATTCTGCCGTTAATTTCACTCCTTGCAAGCGAATCTGTGCCAAATCATAGGAGTTCTGCAGGACATCTTTTGAATAGTGAGCTAAAAACCAATTCCAATAGGCATAGCCAGATTCGTAGATGAGTTCGTTCAATAGGAGTCGTTGTTCCTGCAAAGTACTTTCCTGGTAAATACGTGCCTTGAACAATTCAGCTCGACGTTGGTCAATCATCATTCCTTGTCCCAAATTCACGGAAACACCTCCGTACCAGAGTCCACCAGCGGGCGTTTTATCCTCCGACGACAAATATGGACCACTATTCGATTCAAAGCCAGATTTCACCTGAATTCCATACCAAGTTGGAATCGATAATCCGGCATTTACTTTTTGATAATTCGTTACTCCATCATAGTTTTTACGGTCAAATTGAGAAAACATCTTTGGATCAAATCCACCCTTTGCTTTCAATAATTGACTTTCCCCCATTTGCGGTTTGATTCCAGCCTGCTTTACCAATGGATGATTTAACAAGATGAGTTCGTAATACGCTTTTTCGCTGAGAACCGCTTGCGACCAGCTAAAAGAGAGCGAGGAACAGAGCGAGAAACAGAATGAAATTACTAGAAGGAATTGTTTCATTTCTTAGGTTTTTCTGATTTTTTCATTTGATAAAAATTGGGTGGGAATCCATTGATTTTTCGCCACAATTCATAACCAACGAGTACATCATTCAATAAAATCATTGACTTCGCACCACCGCCAACACGCAGTGCATCAGGCCATTCTTTTTCCTTACGATTCGGAGAAACCAACACACGAAACATCCCCTCTTCATTGGCGAAATTATCTATCGCAAAAATCTCACCACCGAAAGTTCCGAAACTTGTAGTAGGCCATCCTGAAAAAACTATTGCTGGCCATCCATCGAATTGAATACGTACTTTTTGACCTTTTTTCAACAGAGGTAAATCTACAGGCTGGACAAACATTTCAATCGCTAAATCATAATTTTTAGGCATGATTGTCGCGAGGGATTCACCCTGTTTGATGGTTTCACCAATGCCGCTTGACAGTACTTTCGTGACAATTCCATCTTGAGGTGCAAGGACATAATACATTCCATTTCGGATGGAATAATTTGCCGCTTGATTTTGTAATTTACTGACATCTACTTCCGTATCATACAAGCTCGAAAGTGTCGAGAACTTGTCCGACTCTGCTTTCGCAATTTCATCGCGAAACTTAGCCTCAATGGACTGGTATTCTACTCTTGCATCGATGATGTCGTTTGCACTTTGCAGGTACTTTTGCTGTGCGGAAACCTGGGATGCTTGCGCTCGTTGATAGGTGAGTTTTCGTGTTTCCAACTCAGTCAAGGACTTTAGATTATCCTTGTACAATTTCTCAAAGCGTTCTACTTGCTGTTCGGCAATGCGTGCATTTATTTGCGCTGTATGGAATTCAATACTATCTGTTTTCAACTTCAAATAGGATTGACTTAACTTAATTTTAGCTTGTTGCAACTTCAACTTACCCGTTTCAATTAATGCATCAATTCGGTTATCTAGCGCGCTGATTTTACCCCCATAAGAAACTACTGACAACTCTTTGTTTTTCAACTGCTTGTTTGTTCTACCTACGAGATCAGGATCTAGGTAGCTCTCTTTAATCTCAGAAAGAAATAGGATCGTATCTCCTTTTTTCACTTGGTCACCGTCTTTCACATACCATTTTTCAATTCTTCCGGCGATAATTGATTGAATCATTTGTGGTCGTTGTTCTGGACGCAGTGTAACAACCTTTCCTTTTCCTCGGATATTTTGTGTCCAGGGTAAAATTAAAACAAGCAAGAGTATTCCTACTAAGACCCAAATAACTTTCATTAATCGTTGAGAGGATTGCTTATTTTCCACTCTATTAATTGAATTTAAACTCGTTACATTCAATCTACTTTTGTTTTGCGGAGATAAATTTAGCATGGTTATTTCTTCTTAAATGTTTCATAACTACCATCAAAGACCACAGAGCCTTCGATGATTTCAATAACTCTTGGGAATCGTTTCATAACATCAGGATCTGTACTAGCAACAATAGTGGTTACATGATCCCCTTTTAAAATTCGATTGAGAATCACATTTTTTTGAGTAGCTGTTAATCCTGCAGTTGGCTCCTCGAGAAGAACCAATTTCGGATCACCAATCATGGCTCTAGCAATTAATATTTTTCTGACGATATCTCGAGGGATAAATTGAATATCAGCGTTCAAAACCGAATGATACTTTTCCGGCAATGCTTGCACAAATGTTTTTAATTCCAAGTCAACTACTTCCTCTTCTATTCTTTTCAAGTCGATGTGATTTCTCCCAAAAGAAATATTGTCGATAAGGCTCCCGAAAATCAATAAATCTTGATCCACGACAGCACCTATTTGTTCCCTTAAAAATTCTTTATTCAAATTCTCCAAAGGCAATCCGTTAATGGAAACATGACCGTGATCGGTTTCACATAAGCCAACAATTAAGTGAAATAAAAGATTACTCGAAACGGATGAATCCGTTACGATGCACACTTTTTCGTTCGGATGTATTTGAAATGAAATATTCGATAAAATTTCCATTTCAAGATCTTGAATTTGACATGTAACATGATCCAAGTGAACAGAAAATCCTTCAGTTGATTCTAATTTATACCCATCGATTAACTCTTTCTCAAGTTCCAAATCGGTTACTTGAGCTATTTTTTCAATTGCGGTGAGTACATCGTAAACAACTTCTACACTAAGAATCAATTTTTCTACTGCACTTAACACAAGTAGAATGATAATTTCAGATGCTACGAATTGACCGATGTTCATTTGTTGATTGATGACCAATAATCCACCGATAATGAGAAAAACGAGTGCAATAAGTACCTTAAAAACAATCAAGTATACATATTGCTTAACGAGCACCTTGAAATGTTCATCGCGCGCGGTCAAGTATCCCTGCAAATGACTATCAGTTCGGCTAATGTGCAATTTGTGATTCCCAGATAAGCTGAAGCTAAAACGCGCTTGGGAAACTTCTTTCAGCCAATGAGCAATTTTGTATTTGTAGCTTGATTCTTCCATGCTTGTTTGCATACCTCTTTGAACGGTAAACCGAACAATTAAAATCAATGCAAAGACTAGAACAATTCCCAGAAAAATAAAGAAACTATGGTAGAAAGATAATAAAACGAGACAAAAGACTAATTGTAATATCGATGCGGTAAAGTCAATCAATAACTTAGACAATCCTTTTTGAATGGTCATGGTATCAAAAAAACGATGCGTTAAATCTGTCGCATACTTCTTTAAAAGCTCGGATAATTTTATGTGAGGAATACGTTCAGCGAATTCAAAAGCAGAACGGGTGAAAATACGTTGTTGGAGATTTTCCGTGATTCTCAGTTGAAAAATATTTAATATCCCTGAAAAACCCAGCGACAACACA
>CALQBB020000151.1 GCA_943328715.2 Polynucleobacter meluiroseus
AATACGAAGTAGTTACTTCCCAATACCAATAGGAGCATGGAGAAAATAAACAAGTTCAAATACGTGAAGAATTTGTGGTATCCTTCGTCATGACTCATGTATCCCATGGAGAACAAGTGAATCAAGGAACCAATTCCCGTGATAATCAAAGTCATCCAAATGGATAAGGAATCAAGTTGAAAGTTCGCATCTAATGCAAAATCGTCAAATTTCGCTACTTGAAACAAATGAACGATGGTCGCTTTATCTAAACCTGTAAATAAGGTCAGACCAATGAGGAAAGAAACGAAAACCATCATCGTCGCTAGCGAACCAACGATTAATTTCGGCATCTTCTTTCCAAGAACGCCATTGATTGCCGCACCGATTAAAGGCAAAGAAATCAAGGTCAATAATAATAGATCTTTTCCCATTTTCTTAACCGTTTAATTTGTTGAACATTTCGATGTCGATGGATTTGCTGTTACGGTATGCCATAATTAGAATGGATAATCCGATAGTCGCTTCTGCCGCAGCAACGACGATGATGAAGAAGACAAAGATTTGCGCTTCACCGTTTCCAAAGAAGGTGGAGAATGTGACTAAAAGCAAATTCACGGCATTCAGCATTAATTCGATGCACATCAATAAGACAATCATGTTTTTTCTTGTGAGCACACCAATCGCTCCAATGCTAAACAAAGCAATGGATACGAAAATGTAAAAATCTAAGGATGCCCCTATGTTGTTTAACTGTTCCATATTTAAGTTCTTAGTCGATGATTTGTTTTTCTCTTTTCGCTAGTAATACAGCTCCCACCATCGCAGCGATGAATAGGATAGAAGAGATTTCAAATGGCACGAGGTATTTGGAAAATAGTAATTTACCCAACTGTTCTACGAGTCCAGCGTCCTGCACTGGAACTTGAACGTAGCCTTTTCCATATTGGAACGTGTCTCTTAATGCGGTAATCATCACAAGAAACAGTGTTCCACCTGCAATCACAGCCGTGAAGAGACTCATTCGTGTAGTCTCGGGTTCCATTTCCTTGTTCAAGTTTAATAACATTAAAACGAATAAGAAAAGGACCATAATTGCTCCTGCATAAACAATCATGTTCACGATTGCTAAAAACTGTGCATTCATCAAAATGTACATAGCAGAGATAAAAAAGAAGGTAATTACTAAGTAAATTACACTTCGAATTGGGTGTTTACTTAAAACGACCATCAATCCTGATGCAATCGTTAAACTTCCCAATATCACGGAGATCATTTGTAAACTCATTTGTCAGTTCTTTTTCCGGTGAATTGTCTTTTTGTAATATCGATGCGGTCATCCATTGCTTCGACTAACTTGTCTTTCGCATAAATGAATTCGTCGCGTTCAAATTCGGTTGTAACGATGCGGTCCGTTAAGAAAATCGCCTCTTTCGGACAAGCTTCTTCACAAAGTCCACAGAAGATGCAGCGCAACATGTTGATTTCATAACTTGAAGCATATTTCTCCTCACGGTATAAATGTTCTTCACCTTTTACGCGTTCAGCAGAGGTCATGGTAATGGCTTCCGCTGGACAAGCAACAGCACAGAGTCCACATGCTGTACAGTTTTCACGTCCTTGCTCATCTCTTTTTAATACGTGTTGTCCACGGTAAACAGGAGCAAATACACGTGTTTCTTCAGGATACTTAATCGTTTTACGTGGACGAAGCATGTGCTTCATCGTAGTCATCATTCCCCCAACGATCGCTGGAATATAGATTTTCTCTAAAAAAGTCATCGGTTTGTCCGAAACGACCTTCTTTCTATTTGTTAAACTTTCCATGTTCTATTTCTTTTACATCCATCCTTGATTCCAAGCAACTACTAGGCCTGTAATCAACATGTTGACAATCGCAACTGGAATTAATACTTTCCACCCTAAATGCATCAATTGATCAAAACGGAAACGAGGGATAGTCCAACGAATCCACATAATCACAAAGATGATCAAGAATATTTTCAAGGCAAATGCGGCGATGCTTAAAATCGCCAAGATATTTCCGGAGAAGGCATCCATTCCCGGGACGTTATATCCACCGAAGAACATCACGGCCATTATCGCAGAAGAAACGAACATGGATGTATATTCAGAGAATAAGTACAATCCTAATTTCATGGAGCTGTATTCTGTGTGGTAACCACCAATCAACTCTGATTCACATTCCGGCAAATCGAAAGGTGCGCGGTTTAATTCCGCCAATGAAGTGATAAAGAAGATAAAGAACGCCAATGGTTGGTAAAAGATGTTCCAATTCATTCCATGTTGACTTTTAACGATATCATTCAAACTTAAACTTCCCGTTAACATCACAATCGTAATTGCGGAGATTCCCATCGCTAATTCGTAAGAAATCATTTGTGAGGACGCACGAATCGCTCCGTAAAGAGAGTACTTGTTATTCGATGCCCAACCACCGATCATGATTCCGTAAACTCCAATGGAAACTACGCCAAAAACAAAGAGGATTCCAATGTTGAAGTCCGCCACTTGCAAGCTGATGTCACGTCCAAATAGGTTCAAATTTGTTCCCCAAGGAATCACAGAACTAGTGATAAGTGCGGTGAACATCGAGATTCCAGGTCCAATGATGAATAACCATTTATCTGCTTTCGCGGGAATAAAATCCTCTTTCAAGAACATTTTTGTTCCGTCGGCAATCGGTTGAAGGATTCCGAAGGGTCCAGCGCGATCCGGACCTACACGGTCTTGAATCCAAGCCGCTAATTTTCGTTCAAAATACGTTTGATATGCTGCTACTCCAAGTGAAATGAGGAAAAGCAATAATACCAAAGCTGATTTTTCTATGAGCATTGCTGTATCCATTATCCAATTTTATTTAGTCCTTTATCAATTTTTGTAGCGTATTTCCCTTGAGAAATTACCGAGTGACGATCGATTTTACGTGGACCAGTGATGTTCCATGCTCCCGGATCTTTTTTATCAAAACGACATTCGTTACAAATCCATGCTGTTTTATCTTCGATGTCTTCTACTTCACCATATTTGTCCTTGCGGGCAGTCACACGGTAAATTTCGTTTCCGAACATCCAAACAACTGCTTTTCCTGAACATTTTGTACAAGAACATTCTGCTTCCATAGGTTTCAAGAACCAAACACGGCTTTTGAAACGGAACGTTTTGTCGGTCAACGCTCCAACTGGACAAACATCAATCATGTTTCCAGAGAAATCATTGTCCACTGCATTTTCTATGTACGTGCTGATTTCTGCATGTTCGCCACGGTGCATCACACCATGAACGCGTGAATCGGTCAACTGATTGGCTACGTGAACACAACGGTAACACAAAATGCAACGATTCATGTGCAACTTGATTTTGTTACCGATGTCGATAGGGTCAAAGGTGCGACGTTCTTCTTTGTAGCGTGTTTTTGCTGAACCGTGCTCGTAACCTAAATCCTGAAGGTGACATTCACCAGCTTGGTCACAAACTGGACAGTCGAGAGGGTGATTGATTAACAAAAACTCCACAACACCGCCACGGTTATCGTGAACACGTTGACTTGTTTTGTTTTTTACAATCATTCCATCCATGACCGCTGTCGAGCAAGAAGCCATTAACTTCGGCATTGGACGTGGGTCAGCAGTAGATCCCGCTGCAACCTCTACCAAACATGTTCTACATTTCCCTCCAGTTCCTGGAAGTTTGCTGTAATAACACATTGCAGGTGGAACAACTTCGCCACCAATTTGACGAGCGGCATTCAGAATCGATGTACCCGGTTCTACTTCTACTTCAATATCGTCAATCGTTACTTTAATCATAGCGCTTTTATCTCTTCAACACGAGGTTGGATTAAACCATAATTTCTTGTTTGTGCTTCCGCAGGATGCGTCACGTGCCATTCGAATTCCTCACGGAAATGACGAATCGCAGCAGCAACTGGCCATGCAGCAGCATCACCTAATGGACAAATGGTATTTCCTTCAATTTTTTTATTGATTTCTTCCAACAGGGTAATGTCCTCCATTGTCCCGTGTCCATTTTCTAAACGGTGCAATACTTTCTCCATCCATCCAGTTCCTTCGCGACATGGTGAACATTGTCCACATGATTCATGCGCATAAAAACGAGCGAATGTGTACGTATTGCGAACGATGCACTGATCTTCATCAAACACAATGAATCCACCTGATCCTAACATAGATCCTGA
>CALQBB020000152.1 GCA_943328715.2 Polynucleobacter meluiroseus
AAGATGGATTATGGTCACAGTGTAACAACTGTGTTTTTGGTAAAATCAAAGGCATTACGCGTTGACCAGCGCCATACATGGCATCATACACGAGGTTCAATCCAGAATTGGAAATCGCATCGAGGTCAAAGTTCTTTTTCACGTGATCCACGTAGCGCGTTTCGATGTCTACGATTTCTATTTTCCCAGCTTCAATCGCTGCATCAATGTTTACGGCTTTGTAATCGATGGTACATACATCCGGAATGATGTCTTCCACCTCTTGAACTTTTTCTGGTTCTAATGGTCCACCAAAGAATGCTTTCAACTTGAATCCGTTGTATGATGGTGGATTATGACTTGCTGTCAAGATGATTCCGACTTCGCATTCAAATTGAAATGCTGCCAAGGAAATCATCGGAGTAGAAACGAATCCACGTGACATGCGCACGGGAATTCCTTGTGCTACGAGTACTTTCACGGCTGTTTCCATGAATAATTCACCTGCGAAACGACAATCGTGTCCAACAATGACACTTGGATTTGCATAGGTTTTCTTCAACCAAATCCCCGTTGCTTCCGTTACGCGTGCAACATTCTCAACGGTAAAGTCATCAGCAATGATTGCTCTCCATCCGTCTGTTCCAAATTTTATTTTCTGTACCAAAGTCTACTATTTTTTGGCCAAATATAGTGGATTTGGTGCTAAACGGGAGCGTTCTCAAAAGGATAATTGAGTGTTCTCCTATTTTTGGAAGTTTTGAATCGTTTTTTCGATGATTTGAACACATTCCATCAACTGTTCTTCGGTAATCACCAAAGGTGGAGCAAAGCGAATGATGTTTCCGTGGGTTGGTTTTGCGAGTAATCCATTTTCTTTCAACGCAACGCAAAGGTTCCATGCGGTTTGACTATCCGGAGAATCGTTTACTACGATAGCATTCAACAATCCTTTTCCGCGAACTTTTAAAATCAATTCATTGCTTTCGATGATGCGGTTCATTTCTTTTCTGAAAAGTTCACCTAAACGTCGGGCGTTTTGAATCAACTGTTCTTCGTAAACGACTTCTAACGCTGCAACTGCAACTTTCGCAGCGATAGGATTCCCACCAAAGGTCGAACCGTGTTGTCCAGGTTTGATGACCATCATGATTTCGTCATCCGCAAGTACGGCAGAAACTGGGTAAACACCGCCAGAAAGTGCTTTACCTAAAATGAGGATGTCTGGACGATTGTATGTTGCTGTTTGACGCTCACATTTGTGCTCACACGTACAGTTTCCACACGTCGCTAATAAACTTCCAGTACGAGCGATGCCCGTTTGTACTTCATCCGCGATAAATAACACGCCATTTTCAAGGCACAGTCTTTTTGCTTCGGATAAATAATTTTCCGCTGGTGTGTATACTCCAGCTTCTCCTTGAATCGGTTCTACTAGGAATCCAGCCACATTTTTTCCTTTTAACGCTGCTTCAAGCGCTGGAATGTCATCGTAAGGAATGGAAACGAATCCAGCAGGGAAAGGTCCAAAATTCTGAAACGAATCTGGATCGCTAGAGAAGGAAACGATGGTTGTTGTACGTCCGTGGAAATTCCCATCACACACAACAATTACCGCCTGATTTTCTTCAATTCCTTTTTTCTCGTAAGCCCATTTTCGGCATAATTTAATCGCTGTTTCGACTGCTTCCGCACCTGTGTTCATCGGTAATACCTTATCGAATCCAAAGGTTTCCGTCACAAATTTCTCGTAATGTCCGAGTGTGTCGTTGTAAAAAGCACGCGAAGTCAAGGCCAAGGTTTGCGCTTGGTCAATCAATGCTTTCGTGATTTTCGGATGACAATGTCCTTGGTTCACAGCAGAGTAAGCAGAAAGGAAATCAAAATATTTTTTTCCATCCACATCCCAAACAAAAACACCTTCACCTTTTGCTAATACAACAGGTAGTGGATGGTAGTTATGTGCTCCGTATTGGTCTTCTAATGCGATGTGTTGGTTTGCTTGACTCATAATTGCGAATAAACGTTGATGATTTGTAGGCAAAGATAGGAATTAGAAATGTGAAATTAAATTAACAAGGATAATAAGACTACAGTGCTATTATGAATTATCTTTGCTCCGTGAATATGATTCGTCGCTTCTGTTTGTTTTTCTGTGCATTGGGTGTTTTCCTCAATGTTACTTTAGGCAATATCGTTTTTGGCACTGTAGCAAATCCATCCTCATCTCCTTCAGGAAGTAAGCAAATCGCCCTGCGCAAAGTTGCGGGTGAGGTGAATTTCAATGCCTTTGAATTTGAGGAAGACGTCGAATTAGACGAAGATGGGGGAGACGTTGATCAAGACCTAGACTTGCTTCTCTCAAGTTGTGAAAGTCCATTACTCACCTTCAACACATTAACGAGTTCAAAATATTCCTATTTCACTCATCGCCACCGATGGGAGAAGCTTGCACTTTTCATTCAATTTCAGAATTTCAGAATATAGTATTTGTTACGCATTGACCCTAAAATCAATTGTTTAACAAATAACTATTTGCATGAAAAACACCTTTCAACTTGAAAAAGTTGTAGAAAAGTTAAGTCATTACCTCCCGTCTCAGTCACCACTGAAAGATTTTATTCACCACAATACGCTTCATGCCTTTCAACATGATTCGTTCCATGAGGGATTGAAAAAATCAAGTGAACTATTTGGATATAAAACGTATTTGCAACTAAGTGAATACCGTCAATTATTCCAGGATGGTAAAATCAACAAACTACTTCTAAACCGTTTTATTCCTTCGGAGGATAAATCGTATTGGACATCTTGTTTACTGGACAAAGAGTACAGCGAACAAACGAATCCACGAATAGGGGAGCTGCGTGCGCATTGGAAAGCACAGTATAAAATTGACTTAGATAACTTTACGCATTCTACCCTTTTTAGAATCACAAGCAGCTATTTAGATCAAGGAATTTCCGTCTGGAATTTCCCAATCAAAGATTTGGGATTTCTAGCTGCCATGAGACATCTAGAGTCCAACGGCAAAGTGAGTTTTTTCAAAAAGCGACGCGCCAAAGAACTCTTAAAGAATACAACGTTGCACTTGGAAGATTGCCTCGCTATTTTAGTCGGCAAAGAAGAACTTTATGAGCGTTATTTATTCGATCAACAATTTGCTCATCCCGGTTATTCCGGTATGGTTTCTGTCCTGTCGGCGGATACACATGCTTTAATCGACGAACGACAAATAGACTTTGTCGATTGGATGACTTTCGAATGTTTATTGGAAATAGATGCCCTCGATGCACAGTTTGGCGAGATTTGGATGCCAATTGGTCAACATGCAAGTTCCATTCGCGATTTGTTTGCTCCGATTGAAGGAACAGAGTTAGATGAAGTCAAACGCATTTGGCAAGAAGCCTATGAGTGGACGTACTACAACGAAGTGCTCAATGGTTTACAAGAAAAGTCAATTGTGGAGGAAAAAAATCCCGAGTTACAAGGTGTTTTCTGCATTGATGACCGTGAATGTTCCATTCGCAGGTACATCGAAGAAGGACATCCAGGTGTTCAGACTTTCGGCACAGCTGGATTCTTTGGCGTGGAATTCTATTTCCAACCTTTTGGATCCACGTTTAGAACCAAGGTTTGTCCGGCGCCAGTTACTCCGAAGTTCTTAATTAAAGAACAAGCGAACGAAGCGAAATCCGATAAAGAATATCATTTTGATACAAGGTCATACGGACTGGTTTTCGGTTGGATTTTAACCCATACGATGGGATTCTGGTCCGCGTTGAAATTAGCTTTTGCCATTTTCAAACCATCCATGAATACGGTAGCGGTTTCCTCCGGTGGACACATGCGCGCGGATTCGACCTTGATCATTGAAAACACAGACGGACAAGTAACGGAAGACGGATTGAGCATTGGGTTTTCAGTGGACGAAATGACAAATCGCCTTCATGCCTTGCTCATGAGTATTGGCTTGAATCAAGATTTTGCTCCACTCATTTATGTGGTCGGACATGGGTCAAGCAGTTCGAACAATACCCACTACGCAGGATACGACTGCGGAGCGTGTTCTGGACGTCCGGGATCTGTGAACGCACGCGTAATTTGTCACATTGGAAATCATCCAGTAGTTCGACAACAGCTCAAAGAACGTGGAATTGAACTTCCAGAAAGCACTCAATTTGTTCCCGTTTTACACGATACAAGTCGCGATGAG
>CALQBB020000153.1 GCA_943328715.2 Polynucleobacter meluiroseus
AAATCCATGAACGATGGAGAACATTACACCAATGTCAAAGAGGGGAATTCTATCTATAAATTCAGTTTAAATGACGTAAATGATAAAGGAACTGTTGTTCTTGATGGATCGAAACTTTTAGTGGACGGAAAAAAACTATCGTTCGATGATTATGAGTTTAATTCGGATGAGACGAAAATTCTTCTTTTGACGAATGTTGAGTCCATCTATCGACGCAGTTTCCAAGCAGTATATTATTTATATGATTTAGCTACACAAAAATTAACACCTCTTGATTCTGAACACACTCCTCAAACCTTAGCGGAATATTCTCCAGATGGAACAAAAGTTTCCTTTATTCATGGTAATGACCTTTTCGTGAAAACAATTGCGAATGGAAAAGTAGAGAAGTTAACACAGGACGGCAAACGAAACAAAGTGATTAATGGTACAACAGATTGGGTGTATGAGGAAGAATTTTCCATCACCAAAGCGTATGGTTGGTCGCCAGACAGTAAATACATTGCCTACTTGCGTTTTGATGAAAAAGCGGTTCCGGAATATAGTATGGATACCTATGGTGGACTTTATCCTGAGTCGAATACATTCAAATATCCGAAAGCAGGTGAAGTAAATAGTGTTGTAACCGCACATTGTGTTTCCTTAGAAAGTAAAAAAGTACAGCAGATTGCTTTGGGATCCTATGAATACATTCCTAGATTGAATTGGTCTGCAGCATCAAATCAATTGATTATCCAGACCATGAATCGACACCAAAGTGAATTGAATTATTGGTTAGTGGATGTCGTGAAAGGTAAAGTTTCGAGTAAGATCTTTTTTACGGAGAAATCAACAACTTACATTGATATCGATGATAATTTATTGATTTTGAAAGATGGAAAATCCATTCTTCGCACAAGTGAAGAAAGTGGATACCGTCATATATATCAATTGAATTTTGATGGAAGTGTGAAACAAATCACAAAAGGACCCTGGGATGTTATTGATTTTCTTGGCTTTGATGAAACGTCCAAACAAATTTATTTTAGTTCAGCTGAAAAAGGAGCCATTCACAAATCCATTTATTCAGTAGAGACAAGTGGTGCCAACAAACGTGATTTAACACCAAAAATCGGATACAATGAAGCAGAATTCCTGAATGGAATGCATTATTTCATTCACACCTATTCCAATGCCAATCAAGCACCGGTCTATAACCTGTGTAAAAGTGATGGATCCGTTGTCCGTGAATTAGAGTCCAACCAAGCATTTATGGACAAAATGAAAAAAGAGCGCTTATCGTCCAAACAATTTATTGAAGTAAATGCCAATGGTGTGAAGTTAAATGCTTCGGTAATCTTGCCTGTTGGATTTGATCCAGCTAAGAAATATCCAATGTATGTGAATGTATATGGTGGACCCGGACACAACGAAGTATTAGACGCTTGGGACGGAAATGATTATTTCTTTCATCAACTTTTAGCTCAAAAAGGATACATTGTATTTCAGGTGGATCCAAGAGGAACCATGTATCAAGGAGCGGAATTCAAGAAAAGCACCTATTTGCAATTAGGAAAACTGGAAATCGAGGACGTCATGAATGCGGTGAAGGAATATTCAAAAAACACCTTCGTTGATGCAAGTCGTGTGGGAATTATGGGATGGAGTTACGGTGGATTCATGGCATCATTAGGAATAACCAAAGGAGCGGATGTCTTCAAAATGGCGATTGCTGTTGCTCCGGTGACAAACTGGCGTTATTACGATAATATATACACGGAACGATTTATGCGTACTCCACAGGAAAACGCGGATGGCTACGACCGAAATTCACCGATTAATTATGTTGATAACGTAAAAGGTAAGTACTTATTAATACATGGGTCTGCGGATGATAATGTACATTTTCAGAACACGATGGACATGACCAGCGCCATGGTGAAAGCCAATAAACAGTTTGACTTATTCGTATACCCAAACAAAAACCATGGAATATATGGTGGAAATACACGAAATCATTTGTTTCAATTGATGTTGACCTTCATTGAAGCAAACTTATAGGCATTACTAAAATATCAACAAATTGTCATTATTTTACTCGAGACAAACAGAGTTCGATGTTTCTTTTGTAATTTAGGGCAAACTTTTATACCAAACACATATTTCGACAGAAAAAAATGAGTGAACTAGCTAAAATTGAACTTGACGGAAAAGTATACGAACTTCCGGTTATAACAGGTACAGAAAACGAAAAAGCAATCGATATCTCCAAATTGAGAGATATGACCGGTTACATTACCTTAGACACAGGTTACAAGAATACAGGAGCAACGAAAAGTGCGATTACTTTCTTGGACGGAGAAGAGGGGATTCTACATTACAGAGGATATTCAATTGAGCAATTAGCGGCGAAAGCTTCGTTCATTGAAGTTGCATATCTTCTCATTTATGGGAATCTTCCAACACAAACGGAATTAGATCAATTCGAAGATAGCATCAAGAAACATACCTTGGTTCATGAGGACATGAAACAATTCTTTGAAGCATATCCATCAAAAGCGCATCCAATGGGTGTCCTTTCTTCGATGATTGCATCTTTGGCAACGTTCTACCCAGAATCTTTGGATCCAAACAGAAGCAAGGAAGCGAAAAATTTAACGATTCACCGTTTGATCGCTAAATTGCCAACGTTAGCAGCTTGGGCATACAAGAATTCGATTCGTCATCCATTCATGTATCCAAAAAATGAATTCGATTACTGCAAGAATTTCTTGTACATGATGTTTGCAATGCCAACGGAGGACTATAAAGTTGATCCGGTAGTTGTAAGTGCATTAAATACCTTATTGATTCTTCACGCTGATCACGAACAAAACTGTTCTACATCAACGGTTCGTATCGTAGGTTCTTCTCAAGCGAATTTATACTCAACTGTTTCTGCAGGTATTTCTGCACTTTGGGGTCCACTACATGGTGGAGCGAACCAAGAAGTAATCGAAATGTTGGAGCAAATCCACAACGATGGTGGAAATGTCGACAAATGGGTATTGAAAGCAAAAGACAAAGAAGATCCATTCCGTTTGATGGGCTTCGGACACCGTGTGTACAAAAACTTCGATCCACGTGCGAACATCATCAAAAAAGCATGTGATGAGGTATTGGAAAAATTAGGTGTGAATGATCCATTATTGGACATCGCTAAAAAATTAGAGAAAGTGGCCTTGGAGGACGAATACTTCAAAGCAAGAAACTTATATCCAAACGTAGATTTCTATTCAGGAATTATCTATAAAGCGTTGGGCATACCTTCAGAAATGTTCACCGTGATGTTCGCTTTAGGACGTCTTCCAGGATGGATTGCTCAATGGAAAGAAATGACTGAGAACAAAGAGCCAATCGGTCGTCCACGTCAGATTTACATCGGCGAAACGAACCGAGAGTATATAGAGATCTCGAAACGATAAAACACAAAAAAGCCCCTGACGATTCTGTTAGGGGCTTTTTTTATGGTTAATTTTCGCTTTCCTCTTGAGCTTCTCCTTGCTCATCAAACGGGAAATGGGTGCGTTTCGATCCGGCATACGTTTCAAACATGCGGAAACTACATTCCAAGTCACCGTTGAATACTTTGTGTTTCACACTTGGACGCAGTCCAATGGATTTTAATCCTTCTTCACTCGAAGTAATCACCCAAGCTTGAGAATTCGTCATCGTGTGCTTCAACCAATTCCCCATGTTTTCGTAGAGTTCGTGCGTATTTGCAGCTAAACGTTCCCCGTAAGGTGGATTGGTTAAAATGAATATTGCTTCGTCTTCCTCTTTGGTGATTTCATCAAACGAACACACTTTCGTTTCAATGAAACGTCCAAAACTCATTTGACGCAAATTGCGGCGAGTTTTTAAAATCATTTCGTCGGATAAATCCGATCCCATGATTCTACAAGGAAGTGAACGGACATTTCTCGGTGCATTGTCGTAAATGTCATTCCAAACAGACTCGTCGTAATTCTTTAAATTCTTGAACGCATAATGTTGACGCTCGATATTTGATGGAATTCCAGAAGCCAGTAATGCAGCTTCCATTAAAAGTGTTCCTGAACCACAAAAGGGATCAAGGAAGGTTGTTTTTCGATCCCATTTCGATAAGCGAATCAAACTTGCTGCAACAACTTCGTTGATTGGGGCATCTCCGACCGCTTCGCGGTATCC
>CALQBB020000154.1 GCA_943328715.2 Polynucleobacter meluiroseus
ATGAATCACTCGGATTTTGAATTGGCAGCAAAAGCCATTTCAAGAGTACGCGATGCGTACACCGGTGGATTTGACAAATTGCGTCAGGACCACGAACAAGCGTGGTTGAAGATTTGGGAAAATGCGGATATCGTCATCAAAGGTGACACGGCTGCTCAACAAGGAATTCGTTTTAATATTTTCCATCTGTATCAAACATACACGGGTAAAAATGCGAAACTAAACATCGGGCCGAAAGGATTTACCGGAGAAAAATACGGTGGTGCAACTTACTGGGATACGGAAGCATATTGTTTGCCGTTCTATTTAAAAACGGCAGACCCGAAAATTTCTCGTCAATTGTTGGTTTATCGTTACAACCATTTGAATAAGGCCATCGAAAATGCCGAGAAACTTGGATTCAAAGACGGTGCAGCGCTTTATCCAATGGTGACTATGAATGGGGAGGAATGTCATAACGAATGGGAAATTACGTTTGAAGAAATTCACCGTAATGGAGCCATTGCTTTTGGAATTTACAACTACGTACGTCACACTGGAGACCGCGATTATTTAAAGCAATATGGATTCCCTGTTCTTTTAGGAATTGCACGATTCTGGACACAGCGTTTCAACTGGTCAGACAGCAAACAAGCGTACGTGATGCTCGGTGTAACAGGTCCAAACGAATACGAAAACAACGTCAACAACAACTGGTATACGAATTACATTGCACGTTGGTGTATCGATTACTGTTTGAAAATCAACGAGGAAATCGGCGGTTCAAACAATAAATTGATGTCCGAAAAGGAAATCAAAGCGATGCGACATATTGTCGAAAATGTCTATTTCCCTGTTTTAGAAGGAACGAATATTTTCCTTCAACAAGATGGATTCATGGATAAAGAACAATTATCTGCGAATGATTTGCCGTTAACGGAGCGTCCAATTAACCAACATTGGTCTTGGGACCGCATTCTTCGTTCGATCTTCATCAAACAAGCGGATGTCCTTCAAGGATTGTATTTATTCGAAGACCACTTCGATTTAGAAACCATTCGTGAAAACTTCGATTTCTATGAACCGAAAACCGTTCATGAATCTTCCTTATCACCATGTGTTCACGTAATTCTTGCTGCGAAGATTGGAAATCTTGAGAAAGCGTATGAATTGTACTTAAGAACTTCTCGTTTAGATCTTGACGATTACAATCACGAAGCGGACGAAGGACTTCACATTACCAGTATGGCTGGAACATGGATGTCCGTTGTCGAAGGAATGGCAGGTGTCCGTGTACACGAGTCTGGGTTAGAAATCAATCCAACGATCCCAACTGCATGGGATTCCTATACGTTTAGAATTTTATATCAAACAGTTCCCTTGGAGATTGCGATCGATAAAATGAAGGTGAGTGTTAAAAATATTGGAACGACTAAAGTTACGTGCATAGTGAAGAGAGAAATGATTACCATTAACGCTGGAGAAGTGCATGTAACTGAAGTATAAAACTTTAGTTATGAAAATTTTTGTTTTGTGTGTGTGTTTATTCGGCTTGACACAGCTGAATGTTTTGAATGGACAAGTAAATCCAACTTCTCGTCAAGTGGTGCTTCAAGCGTTTTGGTGGGATTATTGGAATTCCAACTATTCCAATGGCTGGGCGAATTATTTAACAGAATTAGCCCCTAGATTAAAAGAGCTTGGTGTTGATGCCGTGTGGATTCCTCCCACAATTAAAAACAATGGAACCAATAGTGTTGGATATTCTCCCTTTGACCACTATGATTTGGGTGATAAATTTCAAAAAAACGCCACGAAAACCAGAATGGGAGATAAGGATGAATTGCTGCGCATGATCGCTGTGATGCATGCGAATGGTATTGACGTCATTCAAGATATTGTCTTAAATCATGTTTCAAATGCGGGTAGCGCTAATGGTGCCGGTGGACAAGATCCTTCAGCGATGGACGATGGACAAACCAATAAGTACAAAAATTTCCGCTATACGTGTTTTAAAACTCCTGCGAGCGCAGAAACCGCAAGTAATTATTTAGCTCGCGAAGGCAGGTTTCCTAAAAATTGGCAGAATTTTTATCCAAACAATTCGAATGTATGTTGCTCAAATGACATTAATTCTCCTTTTTGGGGTCCAGATGCATCCTATGAAAACAATGCCATCGGATTATCAAGTAATGCTACATTTAATCCTACTCAATCCACTGATTACATGCGTTCAAACATGCGGAATTGGCTGATTTGGTATAAAAAACAAGTAGGTTGGGATGGTGTTCGAATCGATGCTGTCAAGCATTTTCCAAGTTACACAGCAGAGGATTTTCTTTGGAATTTACAATACAACGCACTTTATGCGAGTGGTGGAGCTGATATGTTCGCCGTTGGCGAATGGGTGGGAAGTACTGCGCAATTGGACGCTTGGTGTGATGCTGTTCAAAATCGAGCTGGTACCTTTGATTTTAATTTGCGTTTTGCCTTGGCGTCAATGGTCAGTGGAAATGGAAATTTCGATTTAGCGACAATGCCCGGGCAACAACAACTCAATCGTGGTCGCACCGTGCCATTTGTAAATAATCATGACACTTTTAGGCCGACGTTAAACAGTCAAGGAAATTATACGGGTTGGAATACTGGCTCTGAATTAAGTCCGCATATTGAACCAAATGATGGCAGGAATTCGGTTGCACATGCCATTGTGCTGTCTTTAGATGGTGCGCCACAACTCTTTTTTGAAGATTTATTTTCAATTGGTTATAACGGGAATCGTTTCTCGCATCAACCTACTTCCTTGTCGAATTTACCGTTGGACAGTGACGTAGAAAATTTACTTTGGTGCCATCAGAATTTACATTTTAAGCAAGGAAACTACCTTATTCGTTGGCAGGCTGCTGATGCCTTGGTGATTGAAAGAGAATCGAAAGCATTGATTGGAGTGAATGATCAGTGGTCAAATTGGCAAAATTTGGTTGGTGTGCAGACAAGTTGGTCCGATGGAACCGTATTGGTGGATTACTCCGGAGCGAATGGAAATACAACGAGTATTGTTTACGGAGGTGGAAAAGTGAACATTAGCATTCCACCTTGCGATGGTTCTGCGAACCTGGGAAGACGAGGTTATTGTGTTTGGGCTCCACAGGGAATCGACACAAATTATGTTCGGCCTGGCAAATCAACAACGCAAGAGTGGGAAATGTCTAACGATTTAGGAGATAATCACGCATCTTCTCTAAAACAGGGAGGAGCCTTGCCTAATTACAGTTTGGAATGTCGAACAGTCGGTCGAATTTTCGCGAAAGCTGGTTCCGTCATAACCATTGAATTGTACCCAACCATCGCTACCTTGCCAATCAGTCTTATTCTCATCGATAAGGATTGTCAGGAAATCGATTCCATTGTTCAAGCAGGCACCATCAATTATACGCATGTGGCAACATATGATGGTTGGTATACACTGCGAATTAGGAATGCTTCCAGTACACAATTGGGACAAAAATGTTGGGTGAAAGCAACGTATTTCGCACCACAAATTGTGCAAACCAACGTTGTCAAAAACAAATGTGCGTGTGTAACATCGGATCCAAATGTAGGTGTTATAGAAAATGAGTTGCAGGAAATCGTCGTGTCGCCAAATCCATTTATCGATGAATTAGATGTTCAATTCCCTCAAGTCAATCATGGAATTAACACCATTCAAATTCTAAATCTAGAAGGAAAAGTAGTAAAGGTTATTCCAGTTGAAACAAATCAAGAAAGTCTTAAACTTGACTTGGTAGATTTATCAAAAGGATCGTATGTGTTACGATTTATCTCGGATGTGGAGGTGAAATCTCACTTGATTATCAAATAATCAATCTTCGTTTAACTCACCTTTTGCATAGGCAAACAATTGCTTTCTCTTGGATACTTCTACCATCAAGTAGCGCAATTGTCCCTTAGACTGAAAACGTTTTTTATGCTGTCCGAAAAGAAGGATATTCAACACCTTACGGCCAAACGATAATCTCGGCAAATATTCTTCGTCAAACTTCTTTAGTTCGTTCATAGTGTCGTGAATGGCACCTTGTAAACGCATACTTACGAGTTGACGACGGATTTCTTCCGTTCGCTCGTTAAAGCGGCTCAAATGTTCTCTATCCAAGTTTTTAGCCTTCAAAATGCGCGTTGCTTGAAACTCGATGTCGTTAA
>CALQBB020000155.1 GCA_943328715.2 Polynucleobacter meluiroseus
CCCTTTACGTTGGGAAACACCTTGAGTATTCTTGGTAAAAATGGATTATACCTAAAAAACACAACAGTCGTCGAGGCACTCAGTGAAATCACGACAGTTATTTTCGACAAAACAGGCACCTTAACGGATCCAATGGCAAATCATGTCGAATTTTCGGATGTGAACATGCCTGAAGAATTATGGCACATTTTGCGCGAACTTTCTAGTCACTCCACACATCCATTGTCCAAACAAATTCATCAACAGTTAATAGATAAACAGTCAGACATTCAACTCACGCATTTCATCGAACACAAGGGAAAAGGAATAGAAGCAACATACAAAGGGAAAACCTATCAATTGGGAAGTTCCAAATTTGTGGGTAATGTTTCTTCTTCCACAGAAAACGGAAGGGTATTGTTTGCTGAAGACGGAAATGTCGTACAAGAAATTCACATCAAAAGTACTTTTCGTTCATCGATTTCAACCATATTGACACAATTAACCGATAAACGTATTTTTGTCCTTTCAGGTGATGACGAGAAAGACTTACCCGAGCTCATGGCACTTGGATTTCAAGCGGAACAGTGTTTTTTCAAACAGGAACCAAAAGACAAAGCAGCATTTATCGCACATAGACAGAAACTTGGTGAAAAAGTACTCATGTTGGGTGACGGACTTAACGATGTTGGAGCGCTAGGAACAGCGAATGTCGGCATTGCATTATCGGAGGACATGTTTCGATTTACTCCCTCCTCTGATGCCATATTAGATGCGAAGCACATTCATTTGCTCCCGCGATTTTTCCAAGTATCCAAATACGCAAAAGTCGTTTTAAAAGTCTGCCTTGGATTTTCCATCACTTACAATTTAATCGGACTCTCCTTCGCCATTTCTGCATCCCTCGCACCAATCGTCGCTGCCATCTTGATGCCACTTAGTTCCATAACCGTGGTCTTTCTCAGTTCCAGTTTGATTCATTTCAAGTACTGGAGAGGGTTTGAATAAACATGATATAAATCAGTTTTTTTCAAACATCTACATCATACTTATTCGTTGCACCTTTTTGGAAATTTGCATCATGGGAATGATCTATCTGATGTTAATTGTAAGCCTTTGTATTGCTGCTTTTTTCTTGCTTTTCTTTTTATGGGCAACAAAAAATGGACAGTTTGACGATGACTATACACCATCAGTGCGCATGCTCTTTGAAGACGAACCAAAATTAAAAGATGAGTAATATGGAAGCAGAAAAGTTTAGTTACGACAACCGAATCGTTCGGAATTTTGCCTATGCCACCGTTATTTGGGGCATAACTGGAATGTTGGTTGGATTAATTGCCGCACTACAATTGGCATTTCCGGAATTTTTCAATGACTATTTAGGATTCAAGTATTTGACTTTTGGTCGTTTGCGTCCACTTCACACAAATGCTGTCATCTTTGCCTTTGTTGGAAATGGAATGTTCATGGGGATTTACTATTCCCTTCAGCGTTTGTTAAAAACCAGATTATGGAGTGATAAACTGAGTAAAATTCACTTCTGGGGATGGCAAACAATCATCGTTTGCGCTGTTGCGACATTACCATTCGGAATTACCACTGGAAAAGAATATGCAGAGTTAGAATGGTGGATAGACATCATGATTGCTGGAATTTGGGTCGTTTGGGGATGGAACATGTTCGCGACGATCATGGTTCGCCGTGTGAAACACCTTTACGTTGCCATTTGGTTTTACATTGCCACGTTCGTAACCGTTGCGATGTTGCATATCTTCAACTCATTTGAATTACCTGTTTCTTTCTTGAAAAGTTATTCCTGGTACGCTGGCGTTCAAGATGCCTTGGTTCAATGGTGGTACGGACACAATGCGGTTGCCTTCTTCTTAACCACACCGTATTTGGGATTGATGTATTACTTCGTTCCAAAAGCAGCGAATCGTCCAGTTTATTCTTACCGTTTATCTATTATTCACTTCTGGGCACTCATTTTCTTGTACATCTGGGCAGGACCACACCATTTATTGTACTCTACCCTTCCGGATTGGGCCCAAAGTTTAGGAGTTGTCTTTTCTGTCATGTTAATTGCTCCCTCTTGGGGTGGAATGTTGAATGGATTACTCACCTTACGAGGCGCTTGGGACCGCGTTCGTGATGACATCTTGTTGAAATTCATGGTGGTTGCATTAACCTGTTACGGGATGTCCACCTTTGAAGGACCATTGCTTTCTTTGAAAAACATCAATGTCATTTCTCACTTTACCGACTGGACCATCGCTCACGTTCACATTGGTGGACTCGGATGGAATGGAATGTTAACCTTCGGAATGTTGTATTGGTTGTTCCCACGTTTGTACAATACAAAATTGTATTCAACGAAAATGGCAAACCAACATTTCTGGATTGCAACATTAGGAATCATTCTTTATGCGATTCCCATGTACATTGCCGGATTCATGCAAGGATTAATGTGGCAGGAATTCAAACCAGACGGAACATTGGCTAACAACTTTGTCGACACCGTTATTGAAATGAAACCATTCTTCTACTTACGATCTTTGGGCGGTTTGCTATACCTAAGTGGTGCAATCTTGATGTTCTACAACTTAGTAAAAACAGCAAAATCCGGAAAATTAGTTGCCAATGAAGAAACAGAAGCCGTAGTGACCAAAGAACTTCATGTGAACACGAAAGGAGAATACTGGCACAAAGTCATCGAGCGCAAGCCAATTCAATTCATGATTCTTAGTTTGGTAATTGTGGCTATAGGTGGAATTGTGGAAATTATTCCAACCATGATTGTTAAAAGCAATGTTCCAACCATTAAAAGTGTGAAACCATACACACCACTTGAATTGTATGGACGCGATATTTATATTCGCGAGGGTTGTTACAACTGTCACTCTCAGTTAATACGTCCCTTGCGTTTTGAAACCGTTCGCTACGGAGCTTACTCTAAATCCGGTGAATTCGTTTACGATCATCCATTCCAATGGGGTTCTAAACGAACTGGACCAGATTTAGCACGTGAAGGAGGCGTTCGCGGAAATCTATGGCACTTTAATCACATGATTCGTCCAAAAGTAATTACTCCAGGATCTATCATGCCTGCATATCCGTGGATGCGTGAGGATGACATGGACATTGAAAACATCGGTGCGAAAATCCGTGCTATGCAAACCTTAGGTGTTCCATATCCCGAAGGTTACGACAAGAAAGCGAAAAAGGATCTGCACGCTCAAGCCCATCTCATTGCTTTAGACATCGTAAATACATCCAATCAAATTGCGTTGAAAGGACGAAATAAAAACGATTTAATCAAAGAAATCGAGCAGAAGGACATCGTTGCGATTATTGCCTACTTGCAACGACTTGGAACAGATGTGAAAGTGAAACCTACGAAATAAACGACATGTTAAGATTCATCAAACACAACCTTACGGGCATGCTCGGTGTCGAGATTTACCCTTTGATTTCGCTGATCATGTTTACCCTATTCTTTGCGGTGATGTTATGGTATGTCATTAAAATGTCGAAAAACAGAGTGACAGAAATGAGTGCAATGCCTTTAGATCTAGAAGAGAGTACGAACACAAATCAAACACATCATGAAAATTAAATTCACACAACTAACGTTCGTTGCGCTTTTAATCAGCTTGGTCGCGCAGGGGAAAATCTATGCAGCTGATGGTGGACAATTATTTAAGTCCCGCTGTAATACCTGTCACATGGTGGACAAAAACTCAATTGGACCAAAACTTCAAGGAGCAAAACAAAAATGGATGGATGCCGGTGAAGGTGATCTGATTTACGATTGGGTGACGAATTCTTCTACTTTGATTGCTTCCGGGAAAAGTGCCCGAGCGAAAGAAGTCTCTGGATTTAGTCCAACTGCCATGCCGCCTCAAACCGTTTCTAAAGAAGAAATCGATGCTATTCTGACGTTTGTGGATGCTCCGCCGGTTGTAACTAAAACTCCGAACGACACCACTGCAACGTCAGCTGTTGGCACCGTAATAATGCCAGATTATGTTGCGAATCTATCTATGTTCAATTGGATGATTTTCCTCATGGTCATTCTCATTTTGATCATCATTGTATTAGCAGGTGCAATCATGACGTATGTGAAATCTGACTATTTCCGAACGAAAGTGGCAGAAATGAGTGACAAAACGAAGCTACTCATCATCGTGATCACC
>CALQBB020000156.1 GCA_943328715.2 Polynucleobacter meluiroseus
AGCAATCGTTAAAAAGGGTAAAGGTAGTTTCGGTGCGCAATGGTAACCATCCGGATAAATAGCATGAGGCACCACATATCCAACCATGCCGTAACTTTCCGTTTCCTCAAATCCATCGGGAAGATTCTCACGGAGAACCTCCATCAATCGAATGAATTTGTCTCGATGTTCCGCTGGAATATTCGCTATGTAATGCTCAATAAACATGGATTAACTATTTGTTCGTCCCGGATAAACCTGTAAAGCTACACGTAAACATTCCACAGCTTTTCTTAAAGAATCTTGATTCAACACGTAGGCAATACGAGCTTCTTGTTTCCCTGCGCCTGGAGTGGAATAGAATCCATTTGCTGGAGCCATCATCACGGTCTGACCTTCGAATTCAAAATCCTCAAGTAACCATTGACAGAATTTTTCTGCATCGTCAACAGGGAATTTAGCTACACAATAGAATGCACCGCTTGGTTTTGGACAAAAAACACCTGGAATGCTGTTGAGTCCATCTACCATGATGTTTCTTCGCGCAACATATTCGCTTACTACATTGTCAAAATAAGATTGTGGCGTATCTAAAGCCGCTTCAGCAGCAATTTGATCAACTGTTGGAGGGGATAAACGTGCTTGTCCAAATTTCAGTGCAGCACTCATCACTTCTTTGTTTTTGGTAATTAATGCACCAATTCTTGCTCCACACATGGAATAACGTTTGGAAACGGAATCGATCATGATGACGTTCTCTTCAATTCCTTTTAAATTCATTACCGAGAAAGGAATTGCACCATCGTAGCAAAATTCACGGTAAACTTCATCCGCAAACAAGTACAAATCATGTTTTAAAACGATCTCTCTCAACTGTTCTAATTCTTCTTGTGAATACAAGTAGCCCGTTGGATTTCCTGGGTTACAAATAACGATTGCTCTCGTTTTAGAGGTGATTTTCTTTTCAAATTCTTCCACTGGAGGAAGTGCGAATCCAGATTCAATAGATGATGCAACTGGAACAACGTTTAGTCCTGCAGTAACCGCAAATCCATTGTAATTCGCATAAAATGGTTCAGGGATAATGACTTCATCTCCTGGATCACAGGTACACATAAATCCAAAAATCAATGCTTCTGATCCACCTGTTGTGATGAGGATGTCCTCGCTGTTTACTGGAATCCCACTTTTTTGGTAAGATAACGCCAGTTTGTTTCTGTAGCTTTCGAATCCAGCAGAGTGACTGTATTCTAATACTTTGCGGTCTAAATTATGTATAGCGTTTAAGGCAGTTTCAGGTGTTTCAATGTCCGGTTGACCGATGTTTAAATGGTAAACAATTTTACCTGCTTTTTTTGCTATTTCAGCATATGGAACAAGTTTGCGGATCGGAGAAGCGGGCATCTGAATGGCCTTGTCTGAAATTTTTGGCATGTCTTTGTTTTTGTTGATTCAAAATTAATCATTCTTCTTAAATAGAGCGTCGAATCACTGACCAAAACACGCGGGTTTTGTGGGAAATCGCTTGAGAAATACGAATCCGCCCTTCGCTCCAATTTGTTTTAATTCGGGATAAATAGTCATGAATTCATCGCGATGTTGAATTTTAACAACGAAATAAGCCGGTTTCAAAAGTTGTCCCGTGGCAAGTTGTTTTTCATCCTGTGTGAGTTCATTTCCAGGTTTCACATTTCCATAAAACAAATGTGCGTATGACTTGAATCCGAGTGTGGTGAAATAGGCATCCTCATGCTGGTGACGCTTGTAAAAATCAATCGCTGCTCCTTGTGAAACATCCTCGATTTTCGGCACAACAAACGCATTGATACTCACTAAACTTACAATGATGCCAATTCCTAACGAAAGGTAATATTTAATGAATTTATCACTTCTTAAGTGTTTAAAAGACAAAAGAATAGTTGTCGTTAGTAAAACAAAAGGTATAAGTTGTAAAATAGACCAAGAATAGGGTTCGTTCATTGCTTGCACGGCGAATGGATCCTTTACTTCAATGTTTTCTAGGATGATTTTGGTGTGTCCAACTAGGTATCCCAAAATCCCAAAAACGAATGCTAGCAAGGAAAGAAATGCAAGAACAAAATAATGAATGCGTTTATTGTTTGTGAAGCCATTTTCCCATTGATGAACGACAAAACGCGCGCCGAAATAGGTGATGGGGAAATAACAAAAACTGGAATAATGAACAATTTTAGTCTTGACAATGGAAAACAGAATCAACGTAAACCAAAGCATTCCATGCATGATGATGTCCAAACTTGTGCGTTTTATTTCTTTGTTTCTTAAGTATCCGATGAGAAAGAAAGATGCAGGAAAAACACCGAAGAGTAAAATAATCCAATGGTAATAAATTGGTCCACCGTGTCCTGCATCTTGTGTTTGGAACAAGCGGACTTGATAGGCGATGAATTCCTGAATGATTTCTTGATGACCACTTGCATACAATAGGATAAACCAAAGGGAACCGATTAAGATAGTTGTCAAAAGGAAAAGGACAATCTTACCAAAGGAAGGGAAGTCCTTGAAGCGATTAAACAAGAAATAAACAGCAAATGCGCCACCAATCAACAAAAGTGCAACGGGTCCTTTTGTTAGGATGGCTAGTCCGATGAATACCCCGGAAAGTATAAAGTTTCGCGAAGTTTGTTGATGGATTCCTTTGTAGAAATGAATAATTCCACTAAAAATAAAGAAGTTAAACCACGGATCGATGATTCCAGAGTTGAAGTACATGAAGGGAAGAATCGAGCAGGCGTAAAGTGCGCTCCATGCGATGCCGAATTTCTCTCCGAAAAACTCCTTTCCAAAACGATACAAGGCCAACAAGGTGAAAACGGCAGCAATGACATTCGGAAAACGGGCAGCGAATTCATTGATTCCAAAAACGAGCATGGATAACGCTTGCATCCAAATAAACAATGGTGGTTTCTCCCAGAAAGCTTGAAAATTGATCGTGACATTGAAATAGTCCTTCGATACAATCATTTCACGTGCACACTCGGCGAAATTCACTTCATCCCAATCAAACAAAGCGGATAAACCGATGCTTGGAATACACGCTAAAAAGACAAATAAGACAATGATCCAATGGAAGTATTTTGTCATGTTCTACTTGTTGAGTGGCTGATCTAACTGTTGCCATTTGGATTGAAGAAATACTTGCGTGTATTTCATACAAAGAAAGCCAATCATCGCACCGGCAAATAAATCTTCGAAATAGTGCTGTGATAAATACACACGTGTAAATGCAAAGAATAATGCTCCGATGAAGCAGAGAATTTGGGTCGGCCATGTTTTGGCAAAGTTCATGGCGATAAATGTGAACAAAACAAATGAACTGGTGGAATGTCCCGAAGGAAAACTTTGAAACAGATGGTAATGAAAGTCCTTGATTTGATGAAATCCTTTCACATGTTGAAAAACATACATCGGTCTCATGTGGTTGTCAAACACAAAATGCTTGAGAAATTGTACGAGTCCAGAGGAAATCAAAAAAGCAATAAATAGAAGAATCGCCAATTTTTTACTTCGAAATAAGAAAACTAAAAAGGCAAGGAGTAAAAGGAATAATCCATCACCCACATTGGTAAAATATGGTATAAGGACATCTCCAATTGTCGAGTGAAAAGAATTAAAATAGAGGTGGAGTGAAAGTTTGTCTGTTTGAACAATGATAAACAGCGCAAAGCACCAAAACAGGTAATTGCACCAATCAAAAAGACTTGATTTCATTTTCATGGGTCAAATTTACGCAATCCTGTGATTCATCTTAAGAAAAATGAACAGAAGAAGTTTTCTTTTCCTTAATCATAATCACAAATAAAACGGCATCGTAGCCAAAGTGAGCAGCGATGGAAAACCAAAGTCCGAAATGAACAAATCCGAAGGAGATGACCACGATAAACGGTAGGACAATCAATCCATACATAGAGAATTTCCAATTCCATGGATTCAGGTAACCATGAAGTGCAACGAAAACAACGGACGTAATCCATGGACCGAGAAGTGGTTGTATTCCAGCTCTGAATAACAGTTCTTCGCCAATCCCAGCGCATGCGGACAAAAAGATCCCATCTGCATAGGTGAGTGGGAGTTGGTCAATAATCCGATCAACTCGATTAGGTAAAGCATCAAAAAATGGTGCTTTCATA
>CALQBB020000157.1 GCA_943328715.2 Polynucleobacter meluiroseus
CTTGTTTAATAACATCGTGAAGTCTAACCAAGAAATTCGTTTGGGTATTTGGGACCGCGAAGGAAACAGAGGAGAAGAGTTAGATGGTAAAACGGTAGGTATAATTGGTTATGGCAATAATGGCGCAGCCTTTGCTAAAAAACTTCGTGGTTTTGATGTAAAAGTCATGGCTTACGATAAGTATAAAACCAATTTTGGTGATCACTTTGTACAAGAATGTACGCTACAAGCAATACAAGAACAAGCAGATATAATAAGTTTTCACATTCCCCAAAACAAGGAAACCGTCCATTTTTTTAACGACGAATTTCTCCTCAATTGCCACAAAAGTCTTTTCCTTTTGAATTTATCGAGGGGAAAAATAGTGGATACAGGAGCACTCGTAAAAGGATTAAAATCGAATAAAATAAAAGGTGCTTGCTTGGATGTTCTGGAGTACGAGAAGTCGAGTTTTGAGTCTTTTTTCGATCAAGATCATTCGGAAGACTTTCGGTATTTACTGGAATCAGACAAGGTCTTATTAAGTCCACATATTGCCGGCTGGACCATTGAAAGTTATTTTAAGTTGAGTAATGTGTTGGCGGATAAAATCATTGCCCATTTCTCTTCTTAACTTTCTTCATCCCAATCATCCATGAACTTGTCCAATTCTCGACGGTCCTTTTTAGTTGGTTTTCCGTCTGTCTCACGGTATGCTTTTTGTGCTAACAGGTATTGTTTGAACTTGAGGATTTCTTCTTCTGTGGTTTGATCTTCTATATAGGTTGGAATGAGCGCTGCCCCAAGCCTTTTATCAAGTAAAACAAGCACTTTGTAGTTGAAGGTCGCACTGTGTTTTTGCACGCCGATCACGTCGTTTACTTTTATTTCTTTGGACGACTTAACATCTTGACCGTTTAGCCTAATTTTTCCTTTAGAAATGAGTTCACTGGCTTGGGAGCGTGTTTTTGCGAGACGAACACACCATACGTATTTGTCAAATCGGATTTTCATTCCTTACTTTTTTGGGTAAACTGGCATACACGAGTTCATAGGAATGGTCAATTAACTCTACTAATAACTGATCCGAAACATCTTCATTCAAATACACAGAGTTCCAGTGTGTTTTATTCATGTGATAGCCTGGTTGTATTCCTTGATGAGACTCACGTAATTCAACCGCTTTTTCAGGATCACATTTGAGGTTAATTGCCTCAAAGACATCAACATCGACTAAGGCAAACATTTTTCCAAATACTTTAAATACTAATGTGCTTTTATCAAAAGGGAAGCCTTCTGTGACACCAGGTTTCGCAATGCAATGATTTCTTAAATCATCCAGAAACATGTCCTAGTGAATAGCAGGAGCTTGATCGTAGTGTCCTAGATTATACAACATCTTCGTGTGATCAGCCAGTGCACCGTAAAACGTTTTGTAAGAGTGGTAAGGAAGGTTAAATTCCTCTGCCGTAGACTTTACAATTTCAGCTAATTTACTGTAGTGAACGTGACAGATGTTAGGGAATAAATGGTGTTCAACTTGGAAATTTAATCCACCAACATACCAAGAGAAAAGTTTTGCTTTCGGGGCGAAATCTGCTGTGTTGTACAATTGATTAACCGCCCAATCTGCTTCAATATTTCCAGATTCATCTGGCATTGGGTAGTTTGATGATGGAACAACATGTGCCGGTTGAAAGATGATGGAAAGAATGAATCCAGCGATGAAATGCATCACAATAAACCCAATTAAAGTAAGTGACCAAGACGCAGGACTAAATACGAAAGGACAAACGATAAACAAGCCAACGTAAATTATTTTAAATAAAATAATGAACGTCATGTGACGTGCGTAAGTTGTTCCTTGTGTTTTAATTAGGTCCTTTTCTTTGTATCGTTTCGCTTGCTTGAAGTCCTTTGTGGAGAACCACATCATCGTCATCATTCCGTAAAAGAACCAAGCATACAAGTGTTGAAATTTGTGTTGAGCGTAACGTTTTTTGTGTGGTGTAAATCGTAGAAGTTTTGCAGGTGGATCAATATCCTCATCCAAGTGTGTAATGTTTGTATACGTGTGGTGTAATACGTTGTGCTGAATTTTCCAGTTTACCGCACTTCCGCCAAGTAAAATCAATACGTTTCCAATAGCCTTATTAATCGTTTCATTTCGTGAATAAGCACCATGATTTGCATCGTGCATAATGGAAAGACCACATCCTGCCATACCAATTCCCATTCCAATCCAACAAAGGAAATACACCCAAGAACTCAATCCAGCCACAAATAAAAACCCGAAAGGAACGAGGTAAATGGCCAACATCGCAAAAGTTTTAATCACCATTGTGGCGTTTGCGTGACGGGTAATGTTATTATCTTTAAAGTAATTATTTACTCTAGATCTCAGTGTTTTGTAGAATTCTACGTTTGTTTCTTTCGAAAAAGACACGGTTTGGTGATTCATACGAATAGTTTAGGGTACAAATTTAGTGATAAAGTTTTTACTTTACTCTATAACACATTTAGAGGCAAAGTGTTTATTGTACACTCGATGAACAAAGCGTTTAAATTAAACCCTGAAGAGAACAGAATTTAAAATAGTGAGATTTAGCCGCAAGTAACTCTTCATGGCTTCCCTTTTCAACGATTTCACCTTTCGATAAGACAACAATTTCATCCGCGTTTTTTATCGTACTCAAGCGATGCGCGATCACAAACGAAGTTCTGCCCTGCATCAATGTTTCCAAAGCATCTTGAACGAGTTTTTCAGACTCCGTGTCTAGCGCCGATGTCGCTTCGTCCAAAATAAGGATTGCGGGATCTTTGTAAACCGCTCGTGCAATGTTTAACCGTTGCTTTTGTCCACCAGAAAGTTTGTTTCCTCGCTCACCAATGACCGTTTCATAACCATTTTCTAATTCTGAAATAAACGAATGCGCGTTTGCAACTTTAGCAGCATGCAAGACTTTTTCCATGTTTGGATGTTCATCACCAAAGGCAATGTTCTCTGTAACACTGACATTAAACAAAATTGACTCCTGTGAAACAATTCCAGTAAGGTCTCTTAAATCATGAATTTTGAGGTCCCGAATATCGTGTCCGTCAATGATAATGCTTCCTTCAGTGACATCGTAAAAACGAGATAATAAGTCCATGAGTGTTGACTTTCCACTTCCGGATTCTCCAACGATAGCTACAGCTGACCCCTTTTTAACCTCCCAATGAACATTCTTTAGTACCGGATCCTGTTGGTATTTGAATCCAACTTGATCAAAAATAATCGACGTATGAAACTGTTGAAGACCTTGTGCATTTTCCTTCTCGATGATTTTTTCGTCGCTATGTAAAATTTCGTTGATTCGGTCTAGGGATACCTTTCCCTTATTGATGACCGCAATCCCACTAGAAACGGCTTGAATTGGCCGCAATAATTGTGAAAACACAACGATAAATGTAATGAATAGTTCTCCTGTTAATGCGTGTCCATCTTGGTTTCCTTCGAGGATTTGTTTTCCGCCAAACCAAACCAAACACATCATGACACCTGCTCCAATTGTTTCGTTTAAGAGGGAGGAAACGTCTTTTTTTCTAATGGTTTTTGTGGTTAATTTTTGGTGACGTAGATTCAACGCTTGGAAAACTCCCGACATAAAATTCAGGGCGTTAAAAGATTTAATAATTCGAACACCGCTCAAACTCTCATCAAAAGAAGAAGTTAACAATCCAAGTTGTTCCTGTCCTTGCTTTGCTGTACGCTTTAAACTTTTCCCGACAGTAGAAATCACAAAAGCAGAAATAGGCAACAAGAAAAATGAAACCACGGTCAATTCAGCACTGATAAACAGCAAGGTTCCAACATGGATCAAAATGGAAATAGGATCTCTAAAAACGAGCTCCAAGGTACAAACAACCGCGTTTTCTACTTCACCAACATCGTGTCCCATTCTGGTTAACAAGTCTCCTTTTCGTTCATTTGCATGAAAACCAAGAGGAAGTCGAATAGCCTTTTCGTACATGAGGTTTCGAATATCCCTAACCACCCTTGCGCGCAATTCTGATTGAAACCAAACGGCAAAGTAACGTGACAGGTTTTTAAAGAAAAAAGCACCAAAAACCATCAAGCAAACGGTAATCAAAGCGCGTTTTGGATCCGAAACGACC
>CALQBB020000158.1 GCA_943328715.2 Polynucleobacter meluiroseus
ATTACACTATTTCAGGCGACATGGGTCCATTCCCATGAATGAAACGTGTCAAATTCACATTTACAAAGAGGACCGTTTAATCAAGTGGAACACAAATAAAGTTCCTGTTTCCAATTTTTCCAGTATTCAATTTCCAAGTCGTGGACTCATTCAACTCCAAAACGGATGGTACTATGGTGATGTATTTAAAGAAGATGGGTATTTATGTTGCGCATCGTTTTGTATTGTTCAAGAATACCCCTATTCCAACGAGTTCATTGCTTCTCATCCAAATCCATTATTTGGGAAGACTAAATTTGCTATTTCTTTAGATGCAACGCGTGGTATTCCTATTTATAATTCCGCCAAACAGTATTGCTTTTCCGTTATCGGGAGCGAAAATTCTTCTGAACCAACACCTTGGTATGTATTGCCGATATTTTTAATTGGATTAATTAGTCTTATTTATGGCCTGTATAAACAAGTTGAGTCGAATAGGGTTGGACGATGGTTATTAGTCCTCGGAATCTTAATTTCTCGGATTATTTTGTTTGAGTTACCACTAAACCGTGTTTTTGAACAAGCCTCCTTTCACTCTGCTGAACTTTTTGCCTACAATGAGTGGTTTCCTAGTTTCTTGGACTTTTGCATCAATAGCATCTTTATTGCTTTTGGATTTTTAACCATTTTCAAATCCTTCCAAGAAACAAAAAGCTCCCGTTTGATTTGGATTCAGTATGTGTCCATCTATGGTGTTTGGATGTCCATCGTTTACCTCATCAAAATGGTCGTATTACACTCGAGCATTCCCGTTAATTTCAACCAGTTTTTCGATTTAAACACAGATTCCTTTGTTTTCTTTGGGATAATCGGTTTAAACTTTCTTTGCTTTCAGAAGATTCTTTTTGGAATTGTTGAAGGGCTTTATGAGCAAAATTTGAAGGGAATCTTTGTTATTACTGGATCTGTTGTCCTCATTTTTATTTTGTGGATGATCATAGGGCCGGCTGATTTTTCCTATTTCACTTTGATTCTACCTTTCTTGGTCATCTTCGTCAATCAGCTCTTTTTTCGACGAAAGGAATCCATGCAACAATTCTCCTTTCAGTTGGTATTGTTGTGCCTTTTTTCGTTTGTGTTTGTGCATGAATTAATCCAAAAAAACGAACAGAAAGACATCGAAAATAGAGCAATTTATGCCAAAAAAATTGCAACAGAAAGGGATGTGAATTTAGAGATTGAATATGCCGAACTACAAGCAAAACTAACTTCAGATCGCATCTTCCATCAATTTTCCGCAGACATGCCAATGTCCATTGAACTCGGGACCTTAAGCGCCATTCTAGAAAAAAGATATTTTCATGGTATCTGGGACGGTTACGACTTATCCCTTGATGTATTTACCGATAAAGGCGAATCCTTTTTTACCAAGGATTCGACGTCATTTGAGCAACTCAATGAGTTGATCCACCAGCACGGAAGCTCTTCGGACATTGATCCTTCCATCTATTTTATGCCACATGAAGAGGAAGGCTTAACCTACGTGATTTTACAGAAAATCAGACTTGGAGAAAAATTCATATTTTTAAGTGCTCGACTAAAGTCCAAACGAATACCAGAAGAAATTGGCTTTCCTAGGTTGCTTATTTCTGACGAAGCCAATGTGATTCGTGATTTGGAAGAATACTCCATTGCGAAATACGCTGAAGGACACTTGATTCATCAATCTGGTTCATTTAATTATCCGGTTTCCATCTTTTCTTTTCTGCCGACGAATAAAATTGAAGGCTCTTTCAAACAGGAAGGATTCCATCATTACTTCTATCGAAAGTCAAATCAAAATGCCATCGTGATTTCCATCATGTCTAAAAGTTGGTTTGACTATATTACCTCTTTCGCCTATATTTTCTGTTTTTGGGGATTTTTGATGGTCGTCATTTACCTGATCAATGGAAGAGCTGTCATCAGTGGAATAGATCTATCATTTGCGTTTAAAATCCAAATTGCATTTATCCTTGTATTGGTTCTTTCCTTGTTATTATACGGGGTCGGAAGTGGGATTTTTGTTGGAAAACAATACGAAGATTTTACACGATCGAACATTCAAGACAAGTTAAGTTCTATCCAAGAAGAGTTGCGCTCTAAAGTGGCGAAAAACACCTCGCTGACTGTCCTGAAGGATCGAACACATTTGCAAAATACCCTGCGGAAAATATCATCCATTTTCCATACCGACTTAAACATCTATGACAAAAATGGATTGTTAGTGGCTAGTTCTCGTCCCAAAATCTTCGATTTAGGATTAATCAGTGAGCAAATGAATCCGCTCGCACTCGCAGAGCTTCAGTTAAAAAACAAGAGTTCCTTCTCGCATTCCGAAGAGATTGGCAAACTTTCTTTCATTTCCTCATACCTTCCTATTTATAATGAAAACAGGAAAGAAATCGGCTATGTGAACTTACAGCATTTTGGACAGCAGCAAGAATATGAAAATCAAATCGAAACCTTTATTACTTCCATCATTAATGTGTTCATTCTCTTACTCGCACTTTCCGTCATCATCGGACTCATGGTTTCAAATTGGTTAATAGAACCCTTAAACATTTTGAAAAAACACATGTCCAATATCCAGTTTGGGAAAGAAAACAAGCACATCAACTACCAACAAAAAGATGAAATTGGTGCAATCGTTCAAGCCTACAACGACAAATTAGACGAACTCAAAATTGCCGCCCAAAAATTAGCTTCAACAGAGCGAGAATCCGCATGGCGTGAAATGGCACAGCAAATTGCACATGAAATCAAGAATCCGTTAACTCCGATGAAGTTAAGTATTCAGCATCTGTTGAGAAGTTACGATCCAACGAATGAAGAAGGTGAAAAACAATTAAACCGCGTCCTTCATTCGATCATTGAACAGATTGATGGTTTAGCTCGAATCGCTAACGAATTCTCGGATTTCGCTAAAATGCCCGAACCTATTTTCCAACGAGAAAACATGGTCGAAATGATCGAAAAGGTCGTGCATTTATATGAAAATGAAGGACAAATTGCCTTTCGCTTTGACAAACCAAATCAAGCTATTTTCGCGAATGTTGACCGTAATTTGTGGACACAGGTGATGGTTAATTTGCTGCAAAATGCACAACAGGCATTAAGCGGAATCGATCAGGGCAAAATACGTGTCACCATTTCCGTTGTCGATCATCAGTGTTTGGTGGAAGTCATCGATAATGGTTGTGGTATTTCAAGCGAAGAGGTGGACCGTATTTTCACACCGCATTTCACTACGAAGTCATCGGGAAGCGGCATCGGACTTTCCTTGGTGAAACAAATCGTAGAAAAACACGGGGGAACGATTTCTTTTGAATCGAAAGAAAATGAAGGGACAACATTCCGTCTAGCCTTGCCAAGCGTTGACTAATCCAAGTTGAAAACTACCGGTATTTTTACGCGTGCCTTTAACACGTTTCCACTATTATTTTTGCCTGGAATCCAATTTGGCATACGTTTAATCAAACGAAGCACCTCCTTTTCACAAGACAAATTTCCTTTGATGCCGCGAAGGATGCTTACTTGTTGAATGCTTCCATCCTCAAAAACAACAAAGCTCACAAATACTTTTCCTTCAATCCCCAGCTCTATTGCATCTTGCGGATAAATCAAATTCGCTTGAAGGTAGTTCTTTAACGCTTGCTCACCTCCTGGAAATTCTGGCAAGTACGCGGGAAAATCATAAATAGTATCCGCTTTTATCACAACTGGATCAACTGTTGGACAAACGACTGGTGGTTCTCCCGGATCATACGGAAGTGGGTCGGGTTCAGGTCCGGGTGGTTCCGGGTCAATTGGAGCGATAAATGTAATTTTTTCTGGTATGATTCGTCGCGTTTGCTTATCCGTCTTTTGGGACTTGTGCACTTTAGGTGTCGGCTGAATCACCGCTTTCGGTTGAATCTTCTTCGGTGAGGATTTCTTTTCATCATGTTCACAGGACATGAATAAAAACAAAATGAATACAGGTAAAAGTCCTTTTAAAACACTCATTGATTTTTTTAATTTTCGACAAAACAAATATCACACCAAATTCCCAATTTAAAAAACAAACTATCCGTACTTTTGTTATGCTTACTTACACCCCTAGTTCATGAATCC
>CALQBB020000159.1 GCA_943328715.2 Polynucleobacter meluiroseus
GGTGATTTCGTTTGTCAAACACGACTTTTCGAAGTATTGAACATCGAAGCCCTCAACCTTGCCGGACAACAAATTCCTGTTTTACATACAGTTAATTCTGACGGAACGATTACGTTTCCTTATAATCCAGACATTTTCATGATTCGTATTGATTTTGATCACTACGTGCTGATTCAACGCTTACACTAATGGACTATATTACTGATCAAACCTTTGAAGGATTAACGTTTGAGCAAATATCCACAGCGGAATACGAAAATTGTGTTTTTCAATCGTGCCAATTAAATGGTGCTGACTTATCGAATTTCACCTTCGTCGATTGCGAATTCATCAGCTGTGACCTCAGTTCTATACGCAGTCAAAAAACATCCTTTCGCGATGCCTATTTCCGTGATTGTAAATTGATGGGGATTCATTTTGAGGACTGTAATCCATACGGACTAAAATGCACGTTTGAATCCTGTACATTGGATTATTCCTTCTTCTACCAATGTCCATTGAAAGGAACAAAATTTTCGAATTGCCGGTTAACAGAAGTTGATTTCACCGAGGCTGGACTAGAAGGTGTCTCTTTTGACGGATGTCAGCTCACTGGTTCTGTTTTTCAAATGAGCAACTTGGAAAAAGCGAATTTTACAGGAGCGCAAGGATTCATCATTGACCCATCGAACAATCGAATGAAGGGAGCCAAATTCAGTCAAGAAGGATTAGCTGGACTCCTCATTCCTTTTGGAATCGAAATATCTTAAAAAAGAAAAAGTGGCACAAATTCCTTCATGCCACTTTTAAAAGTTAACCGATTTGATTAATGTTCATGACAATGAACAGTATAGGTTCCCGTAGAATCCGTATAGGTTCCTAGCGCTTCCAATTGTTTCAAATCGTCGCCACAGTATTCACCCATTTCAATTTCAGCGCCAGCTTTGTCGTAATGACAATCGTGGCATTTGTTTTTACTACAAGAACTTGTTGTGATAAGAAAACTGAATGCAAGTGCACTGAATAAAACTACTTTTTTCATGCTTTTTGTTTTTTTAGATTATTATTAATATTAAAATTGATACTGATATAGATGTTCCTTCCTGGACTTGCCATGGAAATGTTTTTCAGTCGAGATAGGTGATCGATGTAGCTCGTGTTGAGAATATTCCTGCAGCCAAATTGGACATCAACTGGTGTTTTTCCATTCCATTTTAATTGTACAGAAGCGTCGAGCAACTGATAAGATGGACTCGCTGTCTCATTAAACGCAAGCTTATTTTGCTGGTTCATATAAGTATATTGAACAAGCAGATCCTTGATTTGTAATTTTTTTCCCAGGTCTAATTGGTAACGAAAACTCATCATGAAGCGTCCAGGTGGAATCATCGATACACTACTATCTGTTGAAGTCAGCACGTTTAAATAGGAATACGTTGCTTCCATGTGTAAATCATGTGCAAAATGAGGATGGTAATGCACTCCGAAATCACTTCCGTAAAACAGAACTTTATTCAGTTGCTTGTATGCAAACACGGGTAAATTATCCACCATTGAATCAATCGGTTGCAGGTAAATAAACTGCTGGATATTATTCAAAAATGGATTCACAATCAAGACCAAGTGCTCTCTTTTTACTTCGACGCTTATGTCCAACTGACTTGCACGATCAGGACGCAATTGTTCATCCCCAATTTCGTAACGTAAAGCACCGTGATGAAAGCCATTTGCCAATAATTCCGATGGATGTGGTGCACGATATCCCGTTGAAACGTTCGTTCTAAAGGTAAACTTGTCTGTCGAATAAATGGCACCAATGGATGCATTTGGACTTCCATACGATGTTGAAATCGCTTGTTTCCCTTTAAATTCCTCCAACGTCTTGATGTATCTCAAATCATACCTCAATCCTGCTTGAAAATTCCAGCGATCCATGGAATACATCCACATCGAGAACAGTCCATGATCGAAAGAAAGCGAATTTGGCAATAAGCGCTCGGTGGCATCAGGTCCATTCACGTTGTTTTGAAACATTCCTTGCATTCCATTGACTACTTTTAGGTTTTCACTAAGGCTATGCGTCCATTTAGCCGTGTACAACGAATTCCATAAACGCATTTGAATTCCTGGAATAGTGACTTTCTCATCGTATTCGGTTAATTGATTCATGGTTTGTCCAAGCAACAAGGAAACTTCATTTTTTTCTAAAAACCATTTGTTTTCAAAGGACAGGTAATGATTGTCAAAATATTGAGCTGGAATCGTTTGTTTTCGTCGTTGGATTTCGGACTGAAATTCGAGTGGATTGAGAATGGAGTCATGGGTGTGACCAGGCAAACCACTCATCACGTGGTTAAACGAATAACGCAGGTGATGCACCTTGTTTTTTCCGTTCCACGAAAGAGCTGTCTTTAAAACCGATTCGTTGAAACGCGAATTTTGAGCGAATTTCTGGTTTGGCAACTGAAAATCGGCATGATTCGCATAGCTTCCACCCATCAAAAATCGAAACTTCTGATTCGATTGCTTGTAAAGCATTCGCAGCGTTCCTCCGTTTGTATTGCTGTGATAAATGGACTGAACTTTTACTGACTGAGAATTCACAGCAGCATACGATTCGTCTGAATAATACAACACACCACCCAAGGCGTCCGCACCATACAATAAAGACGCTGGACCTTTAATTACCTCAACAGAACCTATTCCGACTTCAGAAATTCCCATTCCATGATCTCCGCCCCATTGTTGCCCTTCCATACGCATGCCATTCAATAAACTGACTACACGAATTCCCTGTAATCCTCGAATGACCGGTTTTGAAATGCCATTTCCAAAACTGGATTGGTAAACACCCGGAATCTTCGCTAACGCTTCTCCCATGTTGAGGGTGGAAATTCCATTTAAATCGGACAACTTTCGGGTTTCAATCAGAAATGGACTTTTATTTTTTTGAACATTGATTCCGGTTGACACGGTAATTTCTTCAAGGTCCAAATGCCTTTCTGCTAAATAGATTTCAATTTTGCTCCCCACTAGATACTGTCGTCCTAGTGCTTGCGCAGATTGTGTGAATGCCAACACTTTTGATTCAAATTCGATGGCCGAAACATGCAAATGGATGCTTTCCGGAAAATTCCCAAGAAACATAAAGACTCCTGTTTCATCCGAAATAGACATCTCCCCTGTTTCTTCTATGTGAATGCGCGCATTGGCAATCGGAAGGTTCGTTACTTTACTTTTAACGAAACCTGATAATTCTTTTTGTGCGTTTGTCGACAAAGCAACAAAGGCTACGAGTAATGCAATAAATTTCATGTATGATTTACTTCTAGACACTTCATAAATACTTCCTCATAATGATTTCTCGCGTCTTTATGAAACGAAAAATACATTTTAGGCTGAAGGATGTATACTGTTCATCCTTGGAACCGCTTACGAACCAAAAATCGGAAACGCAGCGTCCATGCAAATGAAACTTCACCTATTGACGTTTGTCAACGGTTCATCCATCAAATATTAAGCGTTGTGAGGAGGTCCTCGAAGTGAAAAAGACAGATAAGGCGTGTTCTCTTTATCCAAAAGTCCAGCAGAAACAACTGTTGGAAGTGTCGGTTGATCCGAACGGAAAAAAAGAATCGATTGAACCGTGAAAAATCCCAGGTCGATGTCACAAATGTCACAAGAACCATCATCGAAATGACTTTCATTCAGTGAAGTCGTGGAGAATTGTTTGTGATGGCAGTCATGCCACCAGTCCCGTGGTGAAAGCAGCACGAAAAAGGTGAGCAATAATAAACCGGAAATAATTTTATTCTTCACTGAACAAAATTAGTATAATTAGTTGAGGATTGACATTTTACTTAAAAAAAATGCCCTGACGAACTCGCCAGGGCATTAAATCTATTCGATTGATTCTTATTTGATCACTTTCTGCGTATAAACCGTCGAACCAACTTCTAATTGGAAGAAGTATGTTCCAGCTGGTACATTCGATGTAGCGATTGTTGCTTGTTGAACAGAAGATAGGGATTGTGTTTTTACCACTTGTCCATTCATGTTGTACAAACGCATCGTTCCCGAAGTCACCTAATCAAATTGAACGCTTAACTCATTCCCCATTGGATTGATCA
>CALQBB020000160.1 GCA_943328715.2 Polynucleobacter meluiroseus
ACCGAACAGGATTCCATGGAGGTGTTTCAAAATCCAACGGTTTATTCAAGTTATGTTGATTCTATTTGTGCGGGTTCGACCTATACTTTTCAGGGTCAAACGTTAAGTCAAGCTGGAATCTACGTGGATACCTTGCAGAATGTCCTCGGCTGCGATTCCGTTGTCACATTTCAATTATCATTGGTTCAACCAACTGCCTCCAATGTTTCTGCATCCATTTGTGCGGGCGACACGTATGTTTTTAATGGACAGAATTTAACAGTTTCAGGTCAGTACTCGGTGACTATTCCATCTGTTTTTGGCTGCGATTCGCTCGTTCAATTAACTTTAACTGTCAATCCATTGCCGATTGTGACAGTGCAAGACACCATGGTGTGCGTGAACACTCCCGTAACCTTGTTTGCGAATGGTGCCTTAACGTATGTTTGGGATGTTCCACAGAATGCAAACGGAAGTATTTCTGTTGCTCCTTCTTTAACGACAGGTTATTCTGTTTATGGTGTCGATGCGCTAGGTTGTGTTTCCAATCCAGTAACTGCAACTGTTATTATTGACCCAACACCTCAACCTAATTTTTACGTAAATCCCGATCAAGTGGAAATTGATGAGCCAACCATCACCATATTTAATTTGACGCCAGGAAATAATCAAAACACATGGACCATCGAAGGGGCTTCTTTTGTCAATAATCAAAGTTCATTTGATTATTCTCTTCCTTTTCAAGAAGGACAATATGCGATACAATTGGTGAGTGAAACAAACTTGGGATGCAAGGATTCACTTACCTTGACTGCAATCGTTCAGGATAATGTGGCCTTGTTTATTCCGAATACATTTACGCCAGACGGGGAAGAGCACAACACTGTTTTTCTTCCAGTGTTCTCCACAGGATTTACGCCGAAAAACTACAGCTTATCCATTTATAATCGATGGGGTGAAACCATTTTTGAATCCACGAATCATACTATTGGTTGGGATGGACGTTTGGAATTCCTGAATTGTCCGGATGGAATGTATAATTATCATATAAGTTATACCCGAAAAGATGGAGAGAGCCCAATCATTATTGATGGACATGTGAATTTATTGCGATAAAAATTCACTTTTAGCATCGGACATAAAACGATGAAAGACCTCTTCGATTTGTCCTTCCATTTGATCAAAAACGAGGTGAGCAGTCGGTAGTTTCGTTTTAAATGAAATGCGTTTCGCTACTCCTTCACATGATTTCATTAATCCATATTTTGTCGGATAATGGTTCATCCATTGATGCGTGCGAAGTTTATGCATGAATTCGATGAACTCTTTTGGATAATGATCCTGAAAATCCGTTTCATGTTGGTAAAAGTCGCTTAAAAAGCTCGTATATGCTGTTTGATGAAAGTCAGTCCAATTTCGTGCGAGTAAATGATCGAAAAACAAATCCACTGCAACAGGTCCAACTTTGGGAAGCTCTGACATTAAGTCGTATTTCAATTCTTTGACAAGTGGATGATTGTCAATATAGAAATCAATGGAACGGTGTAATTTAATTCCCTGCTGAATCACTTCAGGAAAGTGTCCATGTTTTGATCCACGAACAAAGTCACCAAAGAGATTTGCTAACATTAACTCTTTGTCCGTTCCGGAGAAGTAGAGGTGTCCTAAAAAGTTCATACTAAAAAAAAATCCTGCCGAAGCAGGATTTAATTAATATTCATCTTCGTTAAAGAGAAAATCTTCTCTTGACGGATAATCAGGCCAAATTTCTTCGATACTTTCGTACATATCACCCTCATCCTCTAAGTCCTGTAGGTTTTCTACTACTTCTAATGGAGCCCCTGTTCGAATAGCGAAATCAATTAATTCCTCTTTCGTTGCTGGCCAGGGAGCATCTTCTAAATAAGAAGCAAGTTCTAAAGTCCAATACATAATTCTTTGTTTTAGGTGTTAATTTTGGCAAAAGTAATTTTTATTTCCAATAAAGCAAATTAAAAATGAAAACTATGCAATAAAGCAAGCGAAATTTAATATCGCGGTTTCCATTCCTGTTCCTGAATTCCAAGTTCCATGGCGATCATTCTGCCTAAAACGAAGAAGTAGTCACTTAATCTGTTTAAATAGCTAATCACAAGTGGCGCAACAAAATCGTGCTCGTCTAATGTCACAACTAAACGTTCTGTTCTGCGACACACGCAACGACACACATGTATGTGTCCAACAAATGGATGTCCTCCAGGAAGGACAAAACTTGTAAGTTCCGGAAGTTTGGCGTCCATAGCGTCCATCCATTCTTCCAATTTCTCCACATCGGATTCCAATAAATCAGGAATTTTCATGTTGGATTTCTCTGGATCCGATGCTAAACTTGAGCCAATTGTAAATAAACGATCCTGGATTTCGATCAGCTGATTAACCGCTGTTGTATTAATGTCGAAAGAACGAATCAATCCGACATATGAATTTAGCTCGTCGACAGTGCCGTATGCTTCAATTCGCAATTCACCTTTCGAAACGCGCGTTCCTCCAATCAGTCCGGTGTGACCTTGATCGCCTTTTTTAGTGTATATTTTCATTTTATGGTACTTAATATGGTGTTCAATTCTTCTTCGCTATGAAAAAAAGAAAGGATTTTCATCATGACACCATCCACAATAGAATCTGGACAAGAAGCGCCAGAAGTGAGGATGATTCGATGATTCGATTCCGTTGAGATGAATGTGGAATCGCTTATGGTTTTTGAGTGAATGTCGAACGAACGAATGTGCTCTTGTGAAAGAATCTCACTTTCGTCTTTAATAAAGTAACACGGGAACTTTTGCTCGAGTAACTCGACGAGATGACTGGTGTTTGAGCTGTTGTATCCTCCCACAACAATCGCCATATCCGCTGCTGTTTCCATCAATGCAAGCGTTGCCGTTTGATTATCATTCGTGGCATAACAAAGCGTATCTCGCGTATCTGCAATGTGTTCTTTGATCACATCCATCCCGTATTTCAACAACATCACTTCGCGTAAATAGAGCGCGATTTCTTGTGTTTCACTGGCGAGCATAGTGGTTTGATTTACCACGCCAATTTTAGTCAAATCACTTGTAGCATCGAATCCAGGTGAGTATTTCTCTTTAAAAACAGCTTCAAAAGAAGAGATGTCTAACTTTCCGAGGATGTAATCACCAAGAATTCTTGCTTCTTCAATATCCTTAACAATTAACGAAGGAGCGTTTTTCGAACTGTGTGAAAAGGTTGCTCGTGTTTCTTCGTGCTTGTGTTTCCCATGAATGATGATGGTGTGATTCGTTTCTCCGAGTTTTTCAGATCGATTCCAAACCTTTTCCACAAATGGACATGTCGTATTGTAGGTGGCGATGTCAACACCAATTACTTTCAGTTTTTCCTCAATTTCTAAGGTTGTTCCAAAAGCAGGAATAATCACCAAATCTTCCTTGGTTAAGGTATCAAAAGGAATCAATTGATTTCCTTCGGTATCCTGTAGAAACTGAAGTCCATGACTAATCAGGTCTTCGTTCACCGCTGGATTGTGAATCATTTGACTCAAAAGGAAAATCCGTTTCGTTGGATTTTCGTGAATGGCTTTGTAGCTTTTTTCGATGGCATTTTCAACGCCGTAGCAGAAACCAAAATGTCGTGCAATTACGAACGTTACCTTGCCTAGTTGCAGCTCCGTTGGACTAAAGTCTTTTTTGCGTGGATCAGCTAATTTTCGCTGCGCCTTCACTTTTGAAATGATGTGCGAACGGTAAAAAGCTGGTACTTCGAATTGTTTCATAGTGTTAGTTCAACGAATGAATCACGAATTGGTTCATTTGCGTTTATACATTTTTTCATACCGATCAATCCAATTTTGAACGGTCATTTTTTGGGCTAATTCACCGATTAGTTCGAAAGGAATATCTTGTCCATGTTTGAATCGTATACACGATTTCCCCATGTCCAATTTCTTCGCGCTATGTTTCGGGAATTCTTCGACAAACCAATTCAACAGTTGCTCATCGCTATAAATCCCCATGTGGTAAACCGCAATAAAGTTTTTCTGACAAGCAATCGTTAAAAAGGGTAAAGGTAGTTTCGGTGCGCAATGGTAACCATCCGGATAAATAGCATG
>CALQBB020000161.1 GCA_943328715.2 Polynucleobacter meluiroseus
GGTAAAATCGGAACAGATGATCCACCAGGAATGCATGCTTTCAATTGTTTTCCATTGGCAATTCCACGGCAATAATCATCGCCATAAATGAATTCCTCCACAGAAACACCCATTTCAAGTTCGTAAACACCTGGACGAACCAAGTTTCCACTCGCTGAAATCAATTTTGTTCCTGTACTGCGTTCGATACCGATTTTCGCGTATTCTTCTCCACCGTTATTCACAATCGGAACAACTGCAGCAATTGTTTCTACGTTATTGACAACCGTTGGACAACCCCAAAGTCCTTTGACTGCAGGGAATGGTGGTTTCATACGTGGATTTCCACGTTTTCCTTCCAATGATTCTAAAAGTGCTGTTTCTTCTCCACAGATATAGGCACCACCACCTGGAGCAACAACAAGTTCCAAGTCGTAACCTGATCCCATGATGTTTTTTCCAAGCATGCCATTTGCTCTAGCTTCTGCGATTGCTTTCTCCAAAATGTGAAGGATGTACATGAATTCTCCTCTAATATAGATGTAGGAAACATTTGCACCCAAAGCGTAACTCGAAGTAATCATTCCCTCAATCAATAAATGAGGAATTTTTTCCATGAGGTAACGATCCTTGAATGTTCCAGGCTCGGACTCATCCGCATTACACACTAAATATCTTGGAACTCCTTCTGGTTTCGCCAAAAATGACCATTTCATCCCCGTTGGGAATCCAGCCCCACCGCGACCTCGAAGTCCTGATTTCTTAACTTCTTCGACTACCTCTTCCGGAGTCATTTTTTTCAAAGCTTTCTCTACAGATGCGTATCCACCATTTTTGCGGTAGACATCAAATGTTTCGATGCCTGGAATATGTACGTTTTCGATAAGTAACTTTCTACCTGCCATAATTCCTTAATTTACAAATGAAGCCGTACGATACGCTTCAATGATTTCGTCCACTTTTTCTTTTGTCAAATGTTCATGAAACTTATATTGACATTGCAATACCGGTGCATAACCACATGCTCCAAGACATTCAGCAGTTTTTAGGGTAAACATTCCATCAGCGGTTGTTCCACCAACTTTCACGTTTAATTTCTCCTCGATGTACGCAATGATGTCATCACTTCCAACAATCATACATGGTCCAGTTCGACAAACTTCAAATACGTAATTCCCAACTGGATTCAAGTGAAACATCGTATAGAACGATGCAACCTCGTATACTTCAATTGGTTGAATATTTAAAATTTCTGCAACAGCATTCATTGCTGGAACACTTGTCCAACGGTAATGAGTTTGAACAATGTGTAAAATACGAATGATTGCACTTTTTGATTTTCCCTCAGGAAACATGGCAATGACCGAATTGATTTCAGCAATCATTTCTGCACTGAAAACAATGGGAGTGGAGTCTTGTGTACTTGGACTTTCTATCTTCATATTATGCATCTAATTCACCTGCAATAACGTTCATGCTACTTAACGTAAGAACGGCATCACTAATGGACATACCAGAAATCATTTCAGGGTATGCTTGGTAATAAATAAAACAAGGTCTTCTAAATTGTAAACGATATGGCGTTCGTCCACCATCGCTAATGAGGTAAAATCCTAACTCGCCATTTCCACCTTCAACAGAGTGATAAACCTCACCTGGAGGAATTTCTGTTTCTCCCATGACAATTTTGAAATGGTAGATTAAGGCTTCCATGTTGTTGTATACATCCGCTTTTTCTGGAAGGTAAAAGTCAGGTAAATCTGCCTTGTACGATCCTTCGGGAAGGTTTTTGTAAGCTTGTTCAATGATGCGAACACTCTGACGAATTTCTTCTTGACGTACCATGAAACGATCATACGTATCTCCATTTACTCCAACAGGAATAATGAAGTCGAAATCTTCGTAAGAGGAGTATGGATGCATCGCACGAACATCGTAATCAACACCGGTTGCTCTTAAGTTTGGACCAGAGAATGAATACGCAAGTGCTCGTTCTGCTGAGATTGGTCCAGCTCCTTTTGTACGATCCATGAAGATTCGGTTACGCGCCAACATCGAGTCGAATTCCTCGAATGCTTTTGGAAACGTTTTCAAGAAGGACTGTAATTTCGTATGAAAAGCAGGAGTGAAATCACGTTCGAATCCACCAATGCGTCCAATGTTTGTCGTTAAACGAGCACCACAAATTTCTTCGTACAACTCGTAAATTTTCTCACGTTCCGTAAATGGATAAAAGAAACTCGTTAAAGCTCCAGCATCAACACCAATAACGGAGTTACAAATCAAGTGATCCGCAATTCGCGCTAATTCCATGATGATGACACGCATGTATTGCACACGTTTTGGAATCTCTGCACCAATTAATTTCTCAACAGTCATTTCCCAACCCATGTTGTTAATAGGAGAGGAGCAATAGTTTAATCGATCCGTAATCGGTGTAATTTGATTGTATGGACGACGTTCTGAAAGTTTTTCGAATGCACGGTGGATGTATCCAACCGTTTGTTCCGACGAGATAATTTTCTCCCCGTCAACCTTTAGTACATTTTGAAAGATACCATGAGTCGAAGGGTGAGTTGGACCAAAGTTAATGGTTGCAATGTTTCCGTCAATCGTTTCCGACGATTGTGCGAAAGCTTCTTTTGTTTTTAGTTCACTCATCATTATTGGTTATTACGTCCAAAATAGCGATCATCTTTATCTTCACGGGTATCATCCTCCAAAGCATATTCTTTACGCATTGGGAAATAGTCCATGCTGTCTTCGTTCAAAATGCGACGCATGTCCGGATGTCCGATAAACTCGACTCCAAAAAAGTCGTAGGATTCTCTTTCCATCCAATTCGCACCTGGAAAAATGTCCACCAAAGAGGCGATGGATACATTTTCTTTCGGTAAATAGCATTTGATTCGAAGTCTAAATAAGTTCTTCCAACTGTGCAGTTGATATACGACAGCGAACTCACGTCCAGCATCTTCTGGATAATGAACGGCTGCGATATTTGTTAAGTAGTTCACACTTAATGTCTCATGGTTTTTTAACCATTCGATGATTTCATGTCCCTTCGCTGCAGTTACCTCCATGGTCAATAACCCATAAGGTTCTTCGTGAAACAACACATCGTTCGGGAAAGCTCCTTGAATCAAGTTCAAGATGGCTTCATTATTCAGCTTTTCCATCTTCGATTTCTATGTTATAGTTTTGCATCAAGTGTTTGTACTCGTCACTGTAACGACGACGATTCGATTCGTTTTTCACTAATTCGTGAATGTTCATCACACCATCAATGATTTGTTCTGGTCTTGGTGGACATCCAGGTACGTAAACATCTACAGGAATGATGCGATCAATTCCTTGTAAAACGCTGTATGTGTCAAAGATTCCTCCTGAACAAGCACACGCACCAACAGAAAGAACCCATTTCGGCTCGGACATTTGTTCGTAAACTTTTTTCAAGACTGGACCCAATTTCTTTGAAATGGTACCTGCTACAATCAATAAATCCGCTTGACGCGGAGAGAAGGACATTCGTTCCATGCCGAAACGAGATAAGTCATAAGCACTACCCATCGTTGCCATGAATTCAATTCCACAACAAGATGTTGCAAATGGAAGTGGCCATACTGAATTCGCTCGCGCAAGTCCAATGGCTTTGTCCAATGTCGTCAACTGATAACCTTCACCGTTGATGACTTCTACGTCGTCTATTTTTCCCATTCTAAAGCACCTTTAAGTCTAATGTATAAGAATCCAACAAGGAAGAACCCAACAAACATGATCAATGCGAGTAAGCCCTCCATTTTTAATTCGTAAAAATTAACCGCGTACGGATAAAAGAATATGACCTCCACATCGAATAATACAAAGAGGATGGCCGTCATAAAATACCTTACCGATACCGGAAAACGTGCATTTCCCTCTGCCTCAATACCACATTCGAAGTTTTCATCTTTTCGGTCAGAATTGATACGAGGTGTTAATTTGTGCGTTACCACTAACGTGAAAATCACAAATGCGGCGGCAACCACTATTTGTAATAAAAGCGGAATGTAATTAGCGCTTGTTGAAATTTCTTGCATAGGAACTGTTTTTGTCCGGTTCTGTGTTTAC
>CALQBB020000162.1 GCA_943328715.2 Polynucleobacter meluiroseus
GATTTTTGAGCAAGTGTTTTTTAACAAAATGAATTCAAATTGTTAATAGGTCGATTTCAAGCAGATACTTGGTCGATAAAATTCAAACTAAGGTGATTGAAAGTGTCAGCTTGTTCAAAGTTGACCACGTGACCACAATTTGGGACAATGCTCAGGTTTAAACGTGGATTTTGCGCCACTAATTCCTTCACGGGTGCTAAAAACAGGTGGTCTTCCGCTCCCATGATGAACAAGGTGGGTGTTTTGTCGGTTTGTTTTTCCAGTTCAACTAAATACAATGCCAAGCGCGATGTCAATTTAAACCAGCGATTAAATTCTTTGTGCACGATTTTACGTGCTTCCGTAATGAATAATTCCCGGGAAGACGCGTGATTTTTCTTCGGCATCATGATGCGTGCAAACAATTGATAGAGTCCCATTTGAGGAATGAATCGATTGAGGATTCGTCCGATTTTCAACAAAAAACGCGATTTAAAATTCAAACGGGTAATAGCTCCAGCAAAAATCATGGATTTCACCAAAGTTGGTTCGAGTAGTTCAATTTGCTTGATCACGATGGATCCTAATGAAACTCCTACAAAATGTGCATGCTCTATTTGTTGTGCATGCAAAACCTCAATCACATCCTGTGCAATCAGTTTAAAGGAGTAGCGTTTCTTTTTTGTTTCAATCTGACTTTTCCCATGTCCACGCAGGTCAATGAGCAGCAAATTGTACTTTTCCGAAAAGGTTTTGATTTGTTTATGCCAAATACTTGAGCTGCCCCCAGCACCATGGATGAAGACCACCCACTCTTTACTATTGGCATTTTCTAGTTTTTTGGAATATAGCATGGGCAAATATAGGAAAAAACAAACGCGTTCATTCACCTGCAGAATAAAATCATCCATGGATATTGCTAGTGTTTCACCAATTTGAAATATGAACCCTCCTTTATGGAAACTTTTTACGTTCATTCAGTCGACAACTGCTCAATTTGAGTCATTCATTTTAATAATTCTTCATGTATGAAAAACTACGTATTTCTTTTCTCCTTTCTGATTTTTCGTCTGTTCAGTTACGGACAACATACGCAAAGCACCTTAGATTTTAATCAGGCTTCTGCAACTATTCTAGACGAGGGAATACTGTTCAGCCAACCGAATCCTTCTAATCTTCAACCTGGCTATGAAATCCCGAAAGGAAGTGGAATTAACGCCATTTTTTCAGCGGGATTCTGGATGGCTGGACTTGACCAATGGGGACAATTATTTCTGGCTGGGCAACGATTTGCGCAAACGAATCAAAACGATTTCTATAGTGGTCCTTATTCGACCTATCACACCTACATGGACCCAAGTTACGTTGCCAAATATTCAGATGCAATTTGGTCGGTAACGAAAGCCGAAATCGAATTTCATGCGCAACATTTTCAAGATCCGGGATACGTCATCCCTTCGTCCATTCAAAATTGGCCAGGAAATGGTGATGTCATGCTAGGAGTTGCCCCTCAACTTGCACCGTTTATTGATTTCAATGGAAACTTGTTGTATGAACCTCAATTAGGAGAATACCCAGATATTCGTGGTGACGAAGCAAGTTATGTCATTTACAACGATGACAGACCGCACCTCTACACCAATGGAAATTCCATGCGGATTGAAGTACATGTCATGATTTATCAATTCGCGTCCACTGATTTTTTAAATGAGACCACGTTTATGAACCTGCGCATTTTCAATAGAGGCGCACTCTCCTTTGCAAATTTTAAATGCGGATTCTTTATGGATGCTGACTTGGGTGGATATAACGATGATTACATTGGTTGCGACTCCACGCTGAATCTCATGTACACCTACAATAGTGATAATACAGATTCGGAATATGGAATCAACCCACCTGCAATTGGCGCCATCAGCTTAAGTCATCATTTGGAGAATATGTCCTACTTCACCAGTACTTCCGCTTATCCATACAACGATCCTGGACCAGCTCTTGAATATTGGAATTTCTTGAATGGCCTGTGGGCCAATGGTTTTGACTTTTATTATGGCGGACAAGGACTTGGTGGACCATCCGCAACGTCAAACACACCAACCAAGTTTATGTTTAGCGGGAATCCATACACGAATCAAGGTTGGACCGAAGTGAGTGCACAGAATCCACCCGGAGACAGACGTGGCCTTATGACATTGGAAGATGTTCAATTGAATTCTCACACCCAAACATGTTATGACCTGGCAATTATTTATAATAGGCAAGGAAATCATTTAGAAAACGTTCAAGGCCTGCTCGAAGTAGCGGATTCCATTCAGCAATTTTACAACGTACAAGTAAACTATTTTAATTGTGATCAAGTTACTGCCGATCAAACTGAAATTTCACCAACTGTAGCGAAAACAATCATCGCGTATTATGATTTACTCGGACGACCATGTCTTCCTGAAAAAGGGAAATTATACCTGATTAAGTATAGTGATGGCAGCATCGAAAAACACCTGATTGTTGACTAAACTGATTTATGACAACGCAAAAAAGGGCTGCCACTGGCAGCCCTTTTTAATGGAAACAAGTTAAACTTATTTATCTTTTACTTCTTCGAAATCAACATCCGTCACTTCGTCGTTCGGGTTACCAGTTGATTGATCCGCTCCTGCATCACCAGCGTTTCCGCCGTCAGCATTTGCTGCATTGTACATATCTTGAGAAGCTGCTTGGAAAACATTGTTTAATTTTTCCATTGCTGGCTCAAGGTTTTGAATGTTACGCGCTTCGAATTCCGCTTTCAACTCAGTTAACGCTTCTTCGATTCCTTGTTTTTTATCCGCTGGGATTTTATCGCCATATTCTTTCATTTGACGCTCCGTTTGGAAAATTAAGGAATCAGCTTTGTTGATTGTTTCAACTTCTTCACGTTTTTTGTTATCGGATTCAGCATTTGCTTCTGCTTCTGCTTTCATTCGTTGGATTTCTTCGTCAGACAAACCTGAAGACGCTTCGATTTTAATCGATTGTTGTTTTCCTGTTCCTTTGTCTTTCGCTGAAATATTCATGATTCCGTTCGCGTCGATGTCGAATGTCACCTCAATTTGAGGAACACCACGTTGCGCTGGTGGAATGTCTGTCAATTGGAAACGACCTAATGTTTTGTTATCCGTTGCCATTGGACGCTCACCTTGAAGTACGTGAATGTCTACAGATGGTTGATTGTCAGATGCCGTAGAGAACACTTCTGATTTTTTCGTTGGAATCGTTGTGTTTGCTTCGATTAATTTTGTCAAAACACCACCCATTGTTTCGATTCCTAAAGATAAAGGAATCACGTCTAATAAAAGAACGTCTTTCACTTCACCTGTCAATACTCCACCTTGGATCGCTGCACCTACTGCAACTACCTCATCTGGATTCACTCCTTTTGATGGCGCTTTTCCGAAGAAACGTTCAACCGCATCTTGGATGATTGGAATACGTGTAGATCCACCTACTAAAATCACTTCGTTGATATCACTTGGTGACAATCCTGCATTTTTCAAGGCAGAACGACAAGGAGCAATCGTACGCTCAACGATTTCAGAAATCAATTGCTCGAATTTTGCACGTTGTAATGTTCTTACTAAGTGTTTTGGAACTCCATCAACTGGCATGATGTACGGAAGATTGATTTCCGATGAGTTTGTTGAAGACAATTCGATTTTCGCTTTCTCCGCCGCTTCTTTCAAACGTTGAAGTGCCATTGGATCTTTGCGTAAGTCTAATCCTTCGTCTTTTTTAAATTCTTCTGATAACCAAACAATGATTGCCTCATCTACGTCGTCACCACCTAAATGTGTGTCACCGTCTGTTGCCAATACTTCAAATACACCATCTCCTAATTCAAGTACGGAAACGTCATGCGTTCCACCACCGAAGTCGAATACAACGATTTTTTGGTCAATTCCTTTTTTATCTAATCCGTAAGCCAATGCTGCTGCAGTGGGCTCGTTGATAATTCTTTTAATGGTTAATCCTGCGATTTCACCTGCTTCTTTTGTTGCTTGACGTTGCGCATCGTTAAAGTAAGCTGGAACAGTTACAACTGCCTCCGTTACCTCTTGTCCA
>CALQBB020000163.1 GCA_943328715.2 Polynucleobacter meluiroseus
AGTGGGGCAAGTGTTCAGGATAATAAATTTGTTGTTGTACGTGGATTAAGTGACCGATACAACTTCGCCCTAATAAATGGCGCATATTTACCAATTACTGAAAGCGACCGTAAAGCTTTTGCTTTCGATATTTTCCCTTCCAATATGTTGGAGAACCTTTTTGTCATGAAAAGTGCAACGCCTGAACTTCCAGGAGAATTTGCCGGCGGAGTTATTGATATCAAAACATTAGAGCCACGTGATGAGGCCTTTCAAAACATCCAAATTGGTGGTGCTTATAACACCCTATCTACCTTCAAAAACTTCAAAACGTATGCGAGTGGAAACTCAGACATTTTCGGTTTGGGATCGAATACGCGTCAATTACCAGAAGGACTTCCATCCACGGCTGAATTTAACGCATTAACAAGTGACCAAAAGGCTGCTTTCGCGAAATCTATTCCAAATTCATGGGGCGCAAGTAACATGACGGCAATGCCTAATTTAAGTTTACAATATTCCATTGGAAATATGTTTACCTTGAAAAACAAACAAAAATTCGGCTACGTTTTTGCTTACTCTTACACAAATAACTTCCAATTTAATTATGTAACGAGAAGAGAATTTGAGGAGCAAGCGACAGGAGTTGTTACCAAAAATGAATTACGTGACTCAGCTTATACGCAATCCGTACTTAATACCGGAATGTTCAACCTAAAATACCAGTTGAATCCAAAAAATGACATTCAATTGAAAACACTTTATTCAATCAGCGCAGATGACAAAGTGAATACAAGAACTGGTAAACGCGACATGGACGTAGAATCAGTTTATAATGAGAAATCTACGAATATCTGGTATACTCAGAACAACCTTTTAAGTACTCAGTTAATTGGAAACCACAGCATCAAAGAAAAAATCAAAGTTTCTTGGAATACTGGAATCAGCGACATTTCTCGTCAAATACCTTTCTTAAGAAGGACGGTTTACCAACAGGTAGATTCTACATTGCCTTACTTTGCAGTGATTCAAGCAAATGACATTTCTACATTAGGTGCCGGAAACATGTTCTGGTCAAATTTAGATGAGCGCATCTACAGCGGACGATATGACGGATCTTACCAACTTGGAAATGAAGATTCAAAAAATTTCTTAAAAGCGGGTGGAATGCACCAATACAGAACACGTTCATTCGACGCACGAAACCTTGGATTCAGTAAATTAGACCCAACAGGAAGTTCAAGCTTCAACTCAAACCTACTTCTTTTACCTGAAGATCAAATATTCGGAGCTGAAAATCTTGGGTTAATGGCAGATGGTCAAGGTGGATTCAAATTAGAAGAAGGTACAAATGTAGATGACAGTTACCAAGCATCATCCTTTTTAAATGCAGGTTATGCGATGATTGATGCGCGCCTATTTAGCAAATTAAGAATCGTAACAGGTGCTCGCTTGGAATCGTACAACCAACAATTCCACTACATTGAATTCGGTTCTAACGCACAAAAAGACCTCGACACAACAGTTGTGGACATTTTACCTTCCATCAATTTAACCTATAGCTTTACAAAACGCTTTCAATTCAGAGCAAGTGCTTCTAGAACTTTGTCTCGTCCTGAATTCCGTGAACTTGCTCCATTTACCTTTTATAACTTCTTAAATGACAATTTAACATCCGGTGATCCAAAATTACAACGCGCACTTATTAATAATTACGATGCGCGTTTAGAATACTTTCCTGGTGAAGGACAAGTGATTAGTGCTTCTGGATTCTATAAAGATTTCCAAAATCCAATCGAATTAATCTTACGCACAGGTACATCTGGTACACCAGAATTATACTACCGAAATGTTGGTGCCGTTAAAAGTTACGGAGCGGAGATTGAATACCGAATGAAATTGGATTTCTTGAGCAAAGACACAAGCTCATTTTGGAAAAACTTTACGTTCTATACAAATGCTTCCCTCATTCGATCAAAAGTTGACTTAAGCGATGTTTCTGGACAAGCAGAATATCCAAACTCTTCTAGACCAATGCAAGGACAATCACCGTTCATTATTAACGCGGGTATTTTCTACTCGAATGAGAATGCATTGAATGTGAGTTTATCATACAACCTTGTCGGACAACGTATTGCCATCGCAGGAAGTATTCAAGAACCAAGTGTTTGGGAAAATGGCCGAAATGTATTAGACTTCCAAATTTCTAAAACGTTCAAGGATAAATATGAAGTGAAATTAAATGTGAAAGATGCCTTGGCTCAAGACCTAGTGTTCTTCCAAGACATTAATAAAAACCAAAAATACGACAAGGGTGTAGACAGCGCTTGGCAAGAAATTACATTTGGTCAAACAGTTAGTTTGTCTTTAAAATACAAGTTCTAGTTCCCTGTTAACGATCTATTTATAAAAAGCGGCTTAAGCCGCTTTTTTAGTTTGTTAACATTGGAACATTTTCCTTAACAAACTCTTAAAGTAGAATTAAGGCTCCAATAACGTAAGGCTTTTGATTCCATCGGAACTTTGTATCGATAAAAAAAATTAAGAATTATGAAAAAAAGTTATTTACTCTGCGCAGCATTACTTGCGAGCACTATGTTAAGTGCGCAAGACGCATTTTGGTCTGTGACCAACTACAAAGGTGCCTTTCCGGTAACCGACAATACACCAGCAACCGACTGGACATCAGGATGGACTAACTTCGACCCTGAAAACACAGTTTATCCAGCTATAACAACGACTGTTTCTACGGATATCACAACCAATACAACTTGGAGTGGTGTAGTTTTATTACAGAATAAAGTATATGTTAAAAATAATGCGACGTTAACGATTGCACCTGGAACAATCATCCGTGGTGATAAATTAACACAAGCAACATTAATCATTACACGCGGAGCGAAAATAAACGCAAACGCAACTGCAAGTAACCCAATTATTTTTACTTCAAATGAAGCCGTTGGTGCTCGTAACGAAGGTGACTGGGGTGGACTTGTTATCTTAGGTCTTGCGAAAAACAACCAACCAGGTGGTGTCGCAAACATTGAAGGTATTGTTCCAACAACAGATACACAATTCGGTGGAAACTTTGATACAGATAATTCAGGTGTCATTAAATACGTTCGTATTGAGTTCGCTGGTATCGCTCTAGAGCCAAACAAAGAAGTAAACGGAATTACTTTTGGTTCAGTAGGTAGCGGAACAGTAGTTGATAACGTTCAAATTTCTTTCAGTGGAGATGACTCTTTCGAGTGGTTTGGTGGAACAGTAAACTGTAAACACTTAATCGCTTACAGAGGATTAGATGATGATTTCGATACAGACTTTGGTTACAGAGGAAAAGTTCAATTCTTCTTGTCAATTCGCGATAAAGATTTATTTGATGCTCCTGGAGACTCAAACTGTTTTGAATCAGATAACGATGCAGCTGGATCAACCGCTCAACCAAAAACAGCTCCAATTTTCTCTAATGGTACCATCGTTGGTCCAAAAGGAAATGGAACAATTGCGCTTCCTGTTGGAGAGAAATTTGAAAAATCTTTCCGTTTAAGAAGAAATACAGCTACGTCTGTATTCAATACATTAACAACTGGATGGGAAAAAGGTCTTTCTATTGAAGGTACACCTGTAGTAAATAATGTAAACGGAGACACACTTGTATTCGCACACAACAACACAGTAAACTACGCAAACAACACCAATACAATCTTCAACGCTGGAACAAGCGGTGGTGCGGCTTCTAATGCTGCATTTTACAACTCTTTCTGGGGTGCTGATGGAAATGACTCGACACAAACAATTGCTCAAATCAACTGGGTGAATTTATTTCCTGCATTGGGTGTTACACCAGATGCTCGTTTAGGTGCTTCTTCAGTTGCTGGATCAGGTGCGAACTTCATGAATGCTAAATTCTATAGCGTTGCCATTCCAACAACAAGTGCAGCTTCATACACATACTGTGCTGGTGCTTCTGCTTCTGCTTTAACAGCAAATGCTTCTTTAGGTAACACACTACGTTGGTACACACAAGCAACAGGTGGAACATTTACGACAACTGCTCCAACTCCTGCAACGACAACTGCTGGTTCA
>CALQBB020000164.1 GCA_943328715.2 Polynucleobacter meluiroseus
ACCTCTGGTGTACCTGTTGTGGCGCCAGCTGCATCGCAGGGTAGCTATGTATGGATGAGATAAGCGCTGAAAGCATCTAAGCACGAAACTCGCCTCAAGATGAGATTTCTTTTAAGGGCCGTGGAAGACTACCACGTTGATAGGCTATAGGTGTAAAGACAGTAATGTCAAAGCCGAGTAGTACTAATTACCCGTAGACTTACTAACTTGTTACTTCTTATTTATTACTACTTCAATCGTCCGATATATCAAAAATATTAGACTTATCTTTTTAAGTCAACGTTTTTGGGTGTTTATAGCAGCACGGTCCACCTCTTCCCATTTCGAACAGAGAAGTTAAGCCTGCTTGCGCTGATGGTACTGTCCTTTTGAGGATGGGAGAGTAAGTCGACGCCGATTTTAAAGACCCCGACATTCGTCAGAATCGTCGGGGTTTTTTTATGCCCAAGATTTTCTTGAATCAATCAACAATAAAAGATGGATGGTAGCGTAATCCCGATGCTTCGGGAGACGCCGATTTTAAAGACCCCGACATTCGTCAGAATCGTCGGGGTAAGTTTATGCCCAAGATTTTGAAACTAACCGCAGCGCTGGAATTGCATTCCTGCGGATGTTCAATGTACTTTTTACTCGAATTAACACCCGAAAGTTCCTCTCATAGTTCGCCTATATGTTTTCATCCTGCACCTTGTATCGAAATACGGGATTCTAGAGATGTTCATTTAATCTATTTTTCTCCTTTTTTATTGAATATGACAGAGAGAATTTTATTTTCATTTCCCACATCGTTCGTTAGTCTATCCTACAGGAATTCATTTTCAATAAAGGACTTGTCAGAATTGTCGCGTGCTAACTAATCATTTATAGTTTATCGCAACAGCTCCATTGGAATTTTGTATCTTTACTTCTATGGGAATCGTACAAAAAGATGCCATTCGTACATCTATCATTTCTTTTGTTGGGTTGATTTTAGGTTATCTCAACAAGGGCTTACTTTTTGTGTTATTGTTTTCTCGGGCACAAGTAGGACTGGTCAATCTTGTCATGAATGTAGCTTTACTCTTTGCCCAATTCGCTAACTTAGGAACGATTTATTCAACATGGAGGTTCTTTCCGTTTTTTAGAAACAAGGAACGAAAACACTTTGGATTTTTATTTGCGAATCTTCTACTTGTTTGTTTTGGAATCATCGTTTTTACAGTTATTATCCTTCTCTCTAAAGATGCGATTGTTTCCAATTATCAAAAGAATTCGCATTTATTCGTTGATTATTATCACATGGTTATACCTTTAGGGATTTCAATTGTTTTGTTCCAACTCTTCGAAAATCATTTGAGAGGCATGCAGAAGAATGTGCTTCCTGTGTTTTTACAGGATGTCGTATTAAGGGTTTTAACATCTCTTCTATTGCTCGCTACGTTTCTGAATTGGATTAATTTCTCGCAGTTTTTTTTATTTTATGTTATCCTACATTTTTTATCGCCACTTTATCTTTTCATCTATTTAATTCGAAAAGGAGAACTTTTTTTCTCATTGAAAACGATACAAATATCAAAACGCTTCCAGAAAATAATTATATCCTATACATCTTTTAGTTACGTAAATTCTTTAGCTACTTTGATTGTTGTATCCATTGATTCATTGATGATCGCTAAATACAACGGTTTATCAGATACTGGTGTATATACTACAACGTTACTTTTAATTAGTGCGGTATTATTTCCTTACAGATCTGTAATTAGGGTTTCATCTCCCTTGGTTTCAAAACAATGGAAAGAACGGAATTTAATCGGGATACTGGACCTTTATCAAAAAAGTTCTTCAATTGGTTTGCTAATTGGACTCTTGGGTTTTTTAATCGTTTGGTTGCCAATTCAAGAGATCTTTAGTTTTATTCCTGGTTATGAAGGAGGAATATGGGTTTTCTTTTTCTTAATGATTGGCCGCGTTATTGATATGTACTATGGTTTGAATGGTGTTATTTTATCCACTTCCAAGAAATATAAATCGGATTTCGTGTTTACACTAGTCCTCATAGTTTGCGTATACGGTTTCAATCTGTACCTTATTCCCAAATACGGGATTGTAGGAGCTGCAATTTCAACTGGATTTGTTTATGCTTTCTATAATATTTTGCGTGGTTGGTACATTTCAAAAGTGTATGCATTAAACCCTTTTCGTTTAGATCAAGCAAAGTTGATTTTGGCTTTTATCTTATTTAGTCTTTTCTATTATTTCATTTTCATTATTTCTAAGGATTTTGCTTTTATTTCCTCTACAGTTCTAAGGATTCTTTTTAAAGAAATCATGTTGTTTGTAGGATTTATTATTCCAATCTATTGGTTAAATTTAGAGCCGGAATCAACCAGTTATATTAGAAATTGGGTCAAAAAACAGTATAAATAATAAGAGCATGAAATCATTTATCTTCTTTTATCTTTGCGCATTTTTATTCTTAAGTCAAGAGGGATTTTCCCAAGAAATTGATCCTGATGATTCTTTTACCTTTGAAATTTCGCTGCCCAATTCCATGTCGAATACGCCGTACAAAACAATCATGCAAGGACTGATTCAATCAAGTGCACAGTACCAATACGCGTTTAAATCTGGGTTTTGTTTAGGCGCTGGAATTCATTATACCTATTTCACCATCAATGAGTTTCGTGTTCCTTCCAAGGTTTATGGTGGAATTCATACACCAGCACTTTATGTAAAAGTTGGACATGAGAAATTTTGGACGGAAAGATTTGGGACCGATTTCGGTGTTAAAATGGGATACCTTCAAAGTTTCACGGTGAGTGATTTATTGAAATCAAAAGGAATTCCTTACAATTTTGTGGAAGGAACCTACATCGAACCTTCACTTGGACTCGTGCTCACAGCTGATGTGAATAGTAGTTACCGCCTGTCCATCGGTTACCCAATTTATGGCTATTCATTTACGCCATGGATGATCGGAATCGATTCGAATATTGGCTACGATCCAAAAGAATATAACAAACCATCTTCACTTTTCAGTGTTGGATTTGCGTACACATACTATTTTAACGGAAAGAAAACGGCCGCTGAAGACTAGGTTTGAAGTACGCCAACATTGTACGCTTTTTCAATAGGTGAGAGGTTTGCCATCTCAATTCCCATGGAAATTACCTTGCGCGTTTCTTTCGGGTCAATGATTCCATCTACCCATAAACGACTTGCTGCATAATACGGAGAGATTTGTTCGTCGTAGCGGTTTTTAATCTGGTCGTACAATTCTTTTTCGCGTTCCGGTGTGATTTCTTCGCCCTTTCCTTTTAATGTAGCTACTTCAATTTGCAGTAAGGTTTTTGCTGCTGCAGCTCCAGACATCACGGCAATTTCTGCGGTTGGCCAGGCAAAAATTAAACGTGGATCATAGGCTTTTCCACACATCGCGTAATTTCCGGCACCATAGGAATTACCCATGACGATGCTGAATTTCGGAACGACGCTATTCGCCATCGCATTCACCATTTTCGCGCCATCTTTGATAATTCCACCTTGTTCACTTTTCGATCCAACCATGAAGCCGGTAACGTCGTGAAGGAAGATCAAAGGAATCTTCTTTTGATTGCATAACATGATAAATCGTGCTGCTTTATCGGCGGAATCAGAATAAATCACTCCACCAAATTGCATTTCTCCTTTCGCGTTTTTTACCAGCTCTCGATTGTTGACAACGATTCCAACACTCCATCCATCAATGCGCGCATAGGCTGTGATGATGGATTTACCAAAGGTTGGTTTGTATTCCATAAATTCTGAACCGTCAACTAATGACTTTAAAATTTCTCTGGTCGGATAAGATTTGGAGCGGTCTTCAGGAATCACTCCGTAAATATTTTTAATATCTACTGCGGGTTCTACCGATTCAATGCGGTCAAATCCGGCTGTGGGATTGTGTCCGATGCGACTCATTAAATCGCGGATGGTGGCGATGCACGTTTGATCATCTTCCACTTTGTAATCACAAATCCCAGATACTTCTGTTTGCGTTGTGGCACCTCCTAATGTTTCATTATCAATGCTTTCACCAATCGCAGC
>CALQBB020000165.1 GCA_943328715.2 Polynucleobacter meluiroseus
AGGACTTACCTGCACGTTTTGCAGAGTTTGGGACAGTGTATCGTTACGAGCAATCTGGTGAGTTACATGGACTGACAAGAGTACGCGGATTTACGCAGGATGATGCGCATATTTTCTGTACACAAGAGCAGGTGAAAGATGAATTTAAGAACGTGATTGACATTGTTCTTTATGTATTAAAAACCTTGAACTTCCATAATTTTAAAGCGCAGATTTCTTTGCGTGATAAAGTAAATCGTGAAAAATACATCGGTTCTGAAGAAAATTGGGTAAAAGCGGAGCAAGCAATTATTGAAGCTGCTGCGGAAAAAGAATTACCAACGGTTGTTGAATACGGCGAGGCGGCATTCTACGGTCCAAAATTGGATTTCATGGTTCAGGATGCACTTGGTCGAGAGTGGCAACTTGGAACGATTCAAGTAGATTACAATTTACCGGAACGATTTGAATTGGAGTACGTTGGTGCCGATAATCAAAAACATCGTCCAGTTATGATTCACCGTGCGCCTTTTGGTTCGATGGAAAGATTCGTAGCGGTATTGTTAGAACATTGCGCTGGAGACTTCCCGCTTTGGTTGTCAACAGAGCAATTTATTGTCCTTCCAATTTCAGATAAATACAACGAGTACGCAGAAAAAGTTTTAGAATTCCTAAATAATTACGATATTCGCGGACTTGTTGACGACCGAAATGAAAAAATTGGTAAGAAAATACGTGATGCCGAGTTGGCGAAAGTGCCATATATGTTGATTGTTGGGGAGAAAGAGTTTGATTCAAACCAAGTATCAGTAAGACAAAGAGGGCACGGAGATCACGGTTCAGTTACCCAAGAAGCGTTTGTTGCAATGGTGCAAGAAGCAATCGCTGCGGAATTGTCATAAGTATTTAAATTATTGAATGAGAAGAAATTCGAGACCATTTGTAAAAAGAGAAGTTGAAGCGCAACACAGAATTAACGACAAAATTGTTGCTGCTGAGATTCGTTTAGTGATTGAAGGTGAAGAGCCTCAAGTAATGTCTGTTTCTAGGGGAATTGCCTTAGCGGAAGAACAAGAACTTGATTTAGTGGAGATTTCTCCAAATGCGAAACCACCGGTTTGTAAAATTTTGGACTATAAAAAGTTCCTTTACAATCAGAAACGTAAACAAAAAGAGTTAAAAGCAAAACAAAGCAAAATCGTCGTAAAAGAGATTCGCTTTGGACCTAATACAGATGACCATGATTTCCAATTCAAATTGGCTCACGCTAAGAAGTTTTTGGAAGAGGGTAGTAAGGTAAAGGCATATGTGTTTTTTAGAGGAAGAACCATCGTTTTTAAAGACCGTGGAGAAATTCTTTTATTGAAATTCGCACAAGAACTTGCTGATTTTGGTGTTATTGAACAGCTGCCAAAATTGGAAGGTAAAAAGATGATCTTAATGATCAACTCGAAAAAGAAATAATGAAGCTGATATAGATGTTTAACTTTTAAAAAAAGTAGTAATGCCTAAAATGAAAACAAAATCCAGTGCAAAGAAGAGATTCACCATCACTGGAAGTGGAAAAATCAAGCGTAAACACGCTTTCAAAAGCCACATTTTAACTAAGAAGGCTAAGAAACGTAAACGTAACTTGACACATGCTGGTTTGGTACATAGTGCCGATCTATCAAACATCAAGTTGCAATTATGTATGAAATAGTCCTTAGTTGGTTTGTAAATTGTTTAACCCGGTAACGAGTAACTAAGTCTTCACTGTTGAAGCACTCTTTATCAAAAAACTTAAAATTATGCCAAGATCAGTAAATCACGTTGCGTCAAGAGCAAGAAGAAAAAACTTGATGAAACTAGCCAAAGGTTACTTTGGAAGAAGAAAAAACGTTTGGACCGTAGCTAAAAATGCTATTGAAAAAGGTATGCTTTACGCATATTCAGGTCGTAAACAAAAGAAAAGAAATTTCCGTTCATTGTGGATTACACGTATCAATGCAGGTGCACGCCTTCATGGTATGAGTTATTCTCAATTTATGGGAGCAGTACACAAAAGTGGAATCGAATTAAATCGTAAAGTACTTGCAGATTTAGCGATGAACCACCCAGATGCTTTTAAAGCGGTTGTTGATTCTGTAAAAAAATAAAATTAATTTATATCAGCTTAAAGCCATTAGTCCTTCGATTAATGGCTTTTTTTTAATCTGTTCGTTTACACTATGTTGAAAATCGGTCTCGTTGGAACTGGTCACCTTGGTAAAATTCATTTACGTAATTTACTGGAATTGCCGGTGGACTTTGAAGTAGTTGGGTTTTACGATACGGATGATTCAACGGTGCAAGATATTCAACGTGAATTTCAAACAACATCCTTCTCAGATTTAGATGACTTGATGAATGCGGCAGACGCACTTTTGATCGCTAGTCCTACGCCATCCCATTTCCCAATTGCCGTTCAAGCCCTTAAAAAAGGCAAACATATTTTCATTGAAAAACCGGTTTGTTTCACGGTTGAAGAATCCAAGAAACTGTTGCTTTATGCACAAGAAGCGGGAGTGGTTGTGCAGGTTGGACACGTGGAACGATTTAATCCAGCTTTGATCGCAGCAAATCCCTTCGTTCAGAATCCGCTGTTTATCGAATCTCGAAGAACCGCGCCATTTCAAAAAAGAGGGACGGATGTTTCTGTAGTGTACGATTTAATGATTCATGATATTGATATCGCCTTGACCATTGCCAATTCGAATGTGAAAAAAATCTCCGCATTTGGCATGAATGTACTGAGTGACTCAATCGATGTTGCCTCCGCACATTTATCCTTCGAAAATGGATGTACGGCATACCTGAGTGCTTCTAGGGTTTCTGATCAACGTGAACGAAAATCTTGTTTCTTTATGCAGGACGCGCATGTCTATGTTGATTTTTTGAACAAAACAGTTGATCGTCATGAGCTGATGCATGAGTCAGTGGAAGACCGTCAACTTGTTCAAACAGTTATTCCTGTTGAGGATTCAAATGCCATCAAAATGGAACTACTGTCATTTGCATCTTCCATTCGAGAGGAGAGTATTCCAGCAGTTAGCCTAACAGATGGACACCGTGCATTGCAGATTGCAGAACTTATTTTAGATCAAATTCACGAGTCCAATCAATTTTATCAAATAAAAACCGAAATAACACGTTAACGAAGTGATGAGAGTTTTATTGTACATTGTTTTAATAGGCGTGCTAAGCGCATGTATTAAAAATAATCCCGATCCATCTTGGATTGAAGTGAATCCATTCGTCCTTGTTTCTAATCCATCACTTTCAGGTTCTGAAGGACAGTTGACAAAGGATTTTAGAGATGTTTGGTTGTACATCGATGATCAAATGATTGGATGTTTCCAAACACCCTTTAAAATTCCCGTTTTGAAAGAGGGCAACGTCAACATCAAAATCTATCCCGCAGTTAGAAATAATGGAATTGCTACCGATAAAAAGATTTATCCCTTCATGAATGTCTACGAGATCAATTCGAAATTGGTAAAGAATCAAACCTTAACCGTTAACCCCGTTACGAGTTACGTGAATAATGCCAATTTCTGGATTGAAGATTTTGAGGATGCTTCCATCAAAATTCAAGATGATCCAAATACAAGCTTGGCAAGTTTATTTATTTCCAGTGATAACCTGACTCCGTTCAATGGATTCAACTATGGAAAAGTGGTTTTAACTGAACTCGATTCGGTTTGGGTAGCGAATACGACAGAACAGTTATCCATCGCTAAGAATAAACCATGTTTCATGGAGGTGGATTACTACAATACCAATTCATTTGTTCAAGGATTCTTAGCACTCAACACGAATGGTAATATTTATCAAGATAATACTGGATTCAATGAACAACCGGTGAGCACAGTAAAGTGGAAGAAAATGTACATCGAACTGACAGAATTAATTGGAAATTCAACAAACGGTTCAAATTTCATCCAAACATTTAAAGCGAAATTAGACTCCTTACAAACGGAAACGTTTATTTGCATCGATAACATTAAAATCGTTTATAAGTAACATGAAAGATCGTTTTTGGGCTTCTTGTTTAGTACT
>CALQBB020000166.1 GCA_943328715.2 Polynucleobacter meluiroseus
ACTCATTGCCGAAGCAGAAAAATGTGAGGGAGAAAGTGTTTTATTGACTTTTTACCCGCATCCTCGAATGGTGCTATTTCCAGAACAAACAGATTTGCAGTTATTGCAGACTCAAGCAGAAAAACTAGAAAAACTAGCATCCATTGGCTTGCAAAATGTGGTAATTTATCCGTTTTCAAAGGAATTCGCTGACCTTTCTGCAGAGCGATTTGTGGAAGAAATTTTAATCAAAGGACTGCAAGCGAAAATGGTGATTATTGGGTACGACCACCAATTTGGACACAATAGAGAAGGAAACCTAGCCTTTTTGAAGCAATATGCGGAGAAAGGATTTTTTGATTTACGTGAGATTCCAGCAGAGCAAATCGATGAAGCAAACATTTCCTCTTCAAAAATTAGAAAGGCTATTTTGGGAGGAGAAATATCCACTGCAAATTCCTTCCTTGGTTCCCCGTTTGAATTGAGTGGCACCATTGTCAAAGGATTACAAAACGGAAGGAAAATCGGATTTCCCACCGCGAATATTCGCATTGACGATCAACAGAAAATCATTCCAGCAACGGGTGTTTATGCTGTGGAAATGAATGTCGCAGGCACATCTTGTCGTGGAATGATGAACGTTGGATGGCGTCCAACCATTGAGGAAGAGAAGCTCGAACGCAAAATCGAAGTTCATTTATTTGATTTTCAGAAGGAAATTTATGACGAAGTTTGTCAAATTCGAGTCCTACAGTTTGTCCGTGCTGAACATAAATTCCCTAACTTAGAAGCATTAAAAGTCCAAATACAACGAGATGAAGAAACTGTTCGCACTTATTTTTTTACTGCTCAGCTTTCTTAACTATGCTCAACTGAACCACGGTAAAATTTACATGTGGAATGAGGTAAGCGGTGCTAATCCAGATACCATTCACGCGATTTCATTTGAGAAATATAAAGTAGACTCCTTACCTAAGGAATTATGGAACTTTACCAATTTGACTTATCTGAATCTAGAAAAAAATCAATTGTCCCACTTGCCGGAGGAGTTGGCAAGCTTAGGTCAACTGACGGAATTAAATATAAGTAAGAATAAGTTTACCATCTTTCCTTTAATCATTTGTCAATTACCCAAGTTGCAAAAATTAAATGCGTCAAGAAATCGAATTGGGTCCATTCCAAATCAAATTGCCAATTGTCAGCATCTTCAACTACTTGATTTTTACGACAACATCATCGAGGATTTTGGGACGGGAATTTTTAGTTTAGTTGAACTGAAAACCTTAAATATTGAAGGAGTGATGTATGGAACAAATTTCGCAGATGACCTGAAACGAAAACTCCCCAACGTGAAAATCTTACTGGATCCACCCTGTAAATGTTTGAACTAAAATTGTTCTATGTGTATCTGTTGTCCGTCGGGCACGTGAAACTATTTCCTAACTTCGTGTAAAACATCAATTTTGGATCTCATTAACCTTATTTTTCGACTCGGTGTACTCTTCGCTATCTATGGATTCCTTTGGTTTTTCATTGAACTGGCACTCAAATTACTGATTGGTGGACGCATGCGCACGCTTGGGGAAATCTATTTGATTAAAACCGTTAAGTACTTATTTCTCGTAAACGTTACCTTTCTCTTTTGTTTAGAACAACAAGACGAGCCTGTTTCCCAAGTTAATTATGTGAGTCTAGTTCCTAGCTTCATTATTTTGATGGTCTACTTCTTGGGAAAATTGCAACAAAAAGAACAGCGCATTCAAATGATGACAAACTTCACACAAGGAATGCAAGAGGTGCCTTTTAACCGACAGTGGGAGTTGGTACTAATTATCATGAGTGGTTTTGCCTTTGCCGGACTCGTATTTTACCCACAGATTTCAGAAAACGCCGTTTCCCATTGGTTTCAGCGAAGCATCGTGGATATCGAGAATACCGTACTCATTGGCTTTGTGTTCAAAGCAATTGGATTCTTTTTCCTGATCGGATTATTCTTCAAAATGTTGAACGCCTTGAATTACATCATTTCAGGAAAACCGATGGTGAATGTCCGAACTGGATTTACTAATAAAAAAGGAGCGAACGACGACTCTTTTGATGATTTTGAAGAAATCGATGACAATAAACTCTCAGAATAATGGCGCACTTTGATGAAAAAGAATTAATAGAACTTTCGAATGAAATCATTCATTCATTGACTAAGTTAGTCCTAGGCGAAAAACCGGGATTCTTGGCGGGAAGTGTCTATAAAAAAATGGAAATACATCCACGCTTGAGTACGATGAAGTCGCTATACGCCAGCTTCGTGATGGATTTTAAAGGATCGTATGAGGATGCTTCAAGCTTAAAAAAGCTCACAGATTTTCGCTATGAAATTGTGGAATTATTTGATTCCGAATCTCCTATCGAACACTAATTGATTGCAATGGACTATTCTTTAGGAAAAGCGTATAAATTATGCAGTGTCAAACGTATTGACCGTTTGTTTTCCGAAGGGAAGAGGCTAAAAGCATATCCGATTACGGTGATGTTCCAAGAAACCGATGAAGAGATGGAACATTCTTTTCAAGTGCTTTTTTCCGTTCCTAAAAAAAGACTGAAACATGCGCATGATCGAAATTATGTCAAACGGTGTTTTCGAGAAATTCTGCGCTTAAATAAAGCTACTTTGGAAAATCACTTGACAAAGTGCAATAAAAAAATCAATTTTGCGCTCATCTATCAATTGAATGAACGAATTCCCTATGCGGAATTGGAACAAAAATTGCTAGGCGCTATCAACAAACTAATAAGCGAAATCAAAGATGAAAATTAAACATCACGCGGTCCTCTGGATCACTCTTACGTTTTTCTCCTTCCAAACTGCTTGGACTCAATCCAATGGATTCGAGACCTTGAAAAGTTTGGAAATCATGGATCAAATTTACGAGAACCTAGATTTATACTTTGTAGACGAACCTCAAAATGGAAAGTTATCGAAAACAGCCATTGATGCGATGCTCAAAGAACTGGATCCATACACCGTTTACTATCATGAATCCAACATCGAGGATTACCGCCTTTTAACAACGGGTCAATACGGTGGAATCGGGGCCTTAATTCGTCAAATGGGCGATTATACCTTTATTGCCGAGCCCTACGAGGATTGTCCAGCAGCAAAAAGCGGCATTAAAGCTGGAGACAAAATCTTGACCATCGATGGAAAAAACATGGCAAAGAAAACAACCGATGAGGTTTCCGATGCCTTGAAAGGACCTAAAGGAACAAGTATCGAAGTAGAGATTGAACGAAAAGGGGAAGGAAAAAAGAAAATCACCATTGCTCGCGATGAAATTAAGATTCCAGATGTGCCATATTTTGGCATGTTGAAAGACGATGTTGGCTACGTGAAATTGAATAGTTTTACGCAAACTGCTTCTGCCGATGTCAAAAATGCGATTCAGAAATTACAAGCTGATGGAGCCAAACAGATGGTCTTAGATCTTCGAGGAAACGGTGGTGGACTGCTCATCGAGGCGGTGAAAATTGTGAATTTCTTTGTGCCGAAAAATCAAGTAGTAGTAACCACAAAAGGGCGCGTCAAAGAAGAAAATCGTGTTTACACAACATTGGAAGAACCGTTTGTACAAGAAATGCCGCTAGCTGTTCTCGTTGACGGTGGTTCCGCATCGGCAAGTGAAATTGTTTCCGGGTCATTACAGGATTTAGACCGCGCAGTCATTATCGGTGAAACAAGCTTTGGAAAAGGCTTGGTACAAAGAACCTATGATTTAAAATACGGCTCCAAAATTAAAATCACGATTTCGAAATATTACACACCTTCCGGACGCTGTGTGCAACGATTGGAGTATTATGACAAAGAAAACAATGCCAAAGCAAAGGAAATTCCAGATTCATTGTTGAAGTCCTTTCAAACAAAAAACGGACGAAAAGTGATCGACGGACGTGGGATTGAACCAGACATAAAAGTGGAAAGTCCAGATTTGAGTCGTTTAACAGCGGTGCTTATTACGAGTAACTGTGTCTTTAATTATGCTACAGATTATGTATTGGCGCATCCGACGGTTGCCACCGCAG
>CALQBB020000167.1 GCA_943328715.2 Polynucleobacter meluiroseus
CCTGGGATTTCTAACTTAAGTCACGTGCCATATTACTTAAGTTAAACAAAAGTTAGGTGTTTTTTGGAGCTGAGTTGGTTTGCGTTGAAATATCCGGCCATCTTTGTATTATGCCCCATATCAATAGGTGTAAATACCTAATAATTGAAAATTCAAATGGTAAGTAATCATTTTAAATGCTAAATTGAACGGATATAAATAAAACCGTGATATTTTGTCTTTCATTATTTTACATCGTTTCACTTTTTATAGTCAGATAATTATTGGATTGTTTCCTCTTTTTGTCTTGCTTTTTCAGCGGAAAAAATTCAATGTGGAAATCATTTGTTTATTGATATTCTCTGTTTTGTCAACGATATTTTTGCTCGTATTTGAAAGATTGTTTCACAATAATCATGCGGTGTTTAATGCATATGTCATTTGCGAACTCGTTTGTCTAACCATTTATTTTTACCGTATAATTGGCAATAAGAACCTACGTAAGCTGATTTTAGGGATGGCTGTTATATTGTCAGGTATTTTAATTTGGGAAATGAATAGAACATCATCTCTTGAAGTTTCGTTGCTTACACAAATTGCCTATAATATCACTCTTTGTGTACTTTTCTTTATAGCCTCACTCCAGTCGTATACCATTCCAAGTTCCATGCATAAAACACAGGTTTATTATACCCTGACGTTGTTTCTATATAGTTCTTTTTCATTGATTTTTTTCTTCTTTATTGACCAACTTATGATAACGGGAGCTTGGTTTATTCATAACATCGTAGAGAGTTTAACTAAATTATTCATCGCTTACGCCTTTTGGAAACTACCGAAAACAACACATTTTTAGTCCTGATTCTCATTTTCTCAGGTTTTTTCGTATTCATGTCGGGTGCGTTTTATTTGCTATACCGAGCATTTAAAAAAGGCTTGGAACGTGAACAGGTAGCTTTGCGTAAAGCTGAAATAAATTTTGAAAGGCAAATTCATGAAGCCACCATTCAGGCTGAACAACAAGAACGTGCGCAGATTGCCATGGACTTACATGATGAAATTGGTGCGCTCGTAACGATACTAAAAATAAACATTTACAACGCGAAGAATCGATTAGATCAACCAGAACACTTGTTAGGACTTTTGAATGAAACATCCGAATTCATCGAGAAAACAGCGGATACAATACGTCGTATTTCCCATCGGATTTCGCCACCGACATTAGCCAAAATGGGATTAGATACCACACTTTTTGAATTAGTAAAAACCATTCAAACAACAGGTAAAATGACCATTGATTACCAAAGTAATTTAAAGGGTTTTCGTTATCCGGTGGAATCGGAATTTAATATGTATCGCATTATTATTGAAACCGTCAACAACATCCTAAAACATAGCCATACCGAACAGCTTACATTGTTGGTCATGCGTTCCGATGACAGCTTAAACATTGCCTTTAACTATGTTGGTCAGGGGCTAAATAACGTACAGGTCCAACACCTTTTACGCCAAGAAAAAGGATTTGGTTTAAAAAGTATTCAATCCAGAATCAATAACTTTCGAGGAAATATCAGTTATGAAGTGGATGAAAATGGAAAGGCTGAAATTTTGATTAAAATACCAAGCGATGAAATCAGAAATTAATGTCATTATTGTCGATGACCAAAAACTCATGCGACAAGGAATTATCAAAATGTTTGAAGATCACCCACACATAAAAGTGGTACATGAAGCTTCAGACGGAATTGAGATCATCAATTGGTTGAAAGAAAATAACAATCAAATTCAAGTTGATGTGATTCTTATGGACATGCAAATGCCAAACATGGATGGTTGGGAAGCAACAGAGTTAATTACGCGTTTGTATAGCAACGTCAAAGTAATCGGTCTAAGTTCGTATGATAATGAAGCATTTGTTGACCGACTCATGAAAAACGGAGGCAGGGGATACTTATTAAAAGTTCAGGAAATCAGTGACATTGTTTCTGCGATTGAACAAGTAATGGAAATAGGATATTATTTAAGCGAACGAGTTCCATTATCGAAAATCCAAGAATTCCTCAATAATAGTATTGTTTTCCCATCCTTTAATACTTCTGTTCTTTCAAAGCAGGAAGTAAGAGTTGTTCAACTCATCTGTGAAGAGAAGACCAGTCAAGAAATAGCAGATGCCTTATTCATTTCACGAAAAACGGTCGAATCGCATCGCGAACGAATCATGGCAAAAATCAATGCGAAAAACATGGTTGGAATTGCCATGTATGCCGTGAAACATCAATTGGTTAAATTTAAATAATCTCATGGTTTTGCGCACCCTCATTCAAGACAATAAAAAAATGGCAACGAATTTTGCCTCCCTGGCGTCACAGCGCTACAAACGCATGGATTACCGCTATGATTTAGTCTCAGGAAACGTTCATCGCATGAGTGTTCAAAGTGGAAGTGCCGATCAATGGCATCATGCTTACTTGTACGACGCAGATAACCGCATTACGGCGGCATACACCAATTCGCAAACGCCAATCATGCCACTCGCTCGATTGTCATCGGCGCTACAAAACGAACTCGTTTACAATGCCGATTGGGAAGAGGATGCCGCTTATTATTACTACGATCATGGACCTTTGGCGAGAACTGAAATAGGGGAGGATCAATTACAAGGATTTGATTACCTTTATAACTTACAAGGATGGATGAAAGGAATCAATGCCATATCAGCAGAGAATGACCCAGGGAAAGATGGAATTCAACCATCCTCTGGATCCAATCCAAATCAGTATTTCGGAAAAGATTTAGCAGCATTCAGCTTGAGTTATTTCAATAACGATTATACACCAATTAATGGCCAAGCACCCATTGCTTCTGTCAATTCCTCCAGTCATCCAGCAAGTAATAGTTCAGAATTATTCAATGGTAACATTCGGTATATGCAAACGCGCTTAACAGACCCAACAACGGGTGCTGCGATGCCGATGTTAAATGCCTATCAGTACGATCAATTGAACAGGCTCAAGGCATCTAGAAGTTATGAAAGTGGCTTAAGTTCGAATGTTTGGAATCCAACCACCTATAGCAATTCCTACTTTAATGCGTTCTCCTACGATGCTATGGGGAATATTTTGACCCAAGTGCGCCACAAACGTGACGGGACCAAAATTGAAGACATGAGTTATCAATATCAATATGCGAATGGTAAGTTGCAGCGCAATCGATTGTATCACATCAACGATGCTGTTGCTTCCACTACCGATTTAACGGATATTGATGATATGGGTACCTTTAATTCAACGGTAAGTACGATCAACACCAATAACAATTACTCTTACGATGAGGAGGGGCGTTTAACCAAAGACGTACAAGAAGAGATTTCTAAAATTGTATGGAGGGTTGATGGAAAGGTCAAAGAGATCCAACGTGGTTCGGACACGTCTAAACGATACATACGTTTTGATTACGATGCCATGGGCCACCGTATTGCCAAACATGTCTACGACAACACAGGTGTTACCTTGAAAAAATCAACGTATTACATTCTCGATGCCCAGGGCAACCAAGTGTCTATGTATGAGCATTTAGCCAGTGCACAAACCGCAAAGTATTTATTGGTTGAGCGTAACATGTTTGGTTCATCACGTTTGGGAACGAAAGACGACCATTTGAACATGCTCACCGCAACTGTGACACCATATAGTTACACGCGACTTTTGGGCACGAAGAAATATGAATTTACGAACCACTTAGGAAATGTTTTGACCATTTTCTGTGATGTAAAAGTGCCGCTAGATAACAACTCAGATGGTGTCGTTGATTCGTATCGGGTCTGCTTGCAAAACACCCACGACTATTCTCCTTTTGGAGTAAGCCTTGATGGGAGGACAATTGAAAGCAATTTCTACCTCCGTGGGTTTAATGGAATGGAGAAGGATGATGAAATTTCGTCTGATCATTATACTGCTGAGTTTTGGGAATATGAATCTAGATTAGGTAAAAGATGGAATTTAGATCCAGTTCATCAAGTCAATATTAGTGATTACGCTGTCCTTCGAAATAACCCTCTTTCAGTTGTTGATCC
>CALQBB020000168.1 GCA_943328715.2 Polynucleobacter meluiroseus
ACTTCGCAATGCGATCGGCAAGGTCAAAGGCATTCAGTTTGTTCAATTCCGCACTAAAGCTTTGCACCATCGTGACAAACTCGTAAATTTTCGATTTCGTTCCTTGGTTGACATCCGTAGGATAGGCGTCGAAATCATTCATGACGTCCCACATCGTTACGTTATAACGATTGGCAGAAATAATGATGTTCTCTAAACTCGTTTTACCAATTCCTCTTTTTGGATAATTGATCACGCGTTTCAAGGCTTCTTCATCCTTCTGATTCGCCGTTAAACGAAAGTAGGCGAGGAGGTCTTTGATTTCTTTTCGTTGATAAAAGGAAAGTCCACCGTAAATACGGTAAGGAACATTCAATTTACGCAACGCCTCCTCAAAGGCACGGGATTGTTTGTTGGTGCGGTATAATATCGCAAAGTCGTTAAACGTTGAACTTTGACTTTGTTTTAAGTCAAAAATGGCATTCGCGATGGTTCGACCTTCTTCATTGTCGGTTAATGAACGAACAACTTTAATTTTCCCACCTTCCTGGTTATCGGTCCAAACGTTTTTAAAGATTTGGTCTTTGTTCTTTTTGATCACGCTATTCGCTGCTTCAACGATGGTCTTTGTGCTTCGGTAATTTTGCTCCAGTTTGTATAAGGTGAAATCCGGATAGTCTTTTCGGAAATTCAAAATATTTTGAATGTTCGCACCACGGAAGGAGTAAATACTTTGCGCATCGTCACCAACGACACAAATATTCTGATAGGCAGCAGCTAATTTCTTGACAATTAAGTACTGTGCATAGTTTGTATCCTGGTACTCATCCACCAAAATGTATTGAAACTTCTGTTGGTAGTAATGCAGCACATCCGGGAAATCACGGAGAAGGACATTCGTATAGTATAACAAATCATCAAAGTCCATGGCACCTGCTTTCTGACAGCGATTCGCATAGGACTGGTAGATGCGTCCAATTTCGGGACGACGTGTTTGTTTATCTTCTAATTGAATTTCTTCGTTTCCTTGGTAGGCCTCTGGAGAAACTAAATTGTTCTTGGCCGCGGAAATTCGTCCAAAAACTTGATTGACTTTGTACGTTTTGTCATCTAAACTAAATTCTTTGATAATATCTTTTAATAGGCTTTTAGAATCTTGTGTATCGTAAATTGTGAAATTATTCGGAAAACCAATTCGGTCTGCGTTGAAACGAAGCAATTTAGAGAAGACCGAGTGAAAGGTTCCCATGGAAATGTTTTTCGCTTCACCACCGCCAACAATTTTACCAATTCGCTCCGTCATCTCTTTGGCAGCCTTATTGGTAAAGGTTAAAGCGAGGATGTTAAACGGATCAATGCCTTGTTCCATCATGTAGGCAATGCGGTAGGTGAGGACCCTTGTTTTTCCGGATCCAGCGCCTGCAATGACCATTGTTGCACCATAGATGTGTTCAACTGCTACGCGTTGACTGTCGTTCAGTTCGTCGAGATAAGACATGTAAAATTGATTTTCTTCTCAAAAGTAGATATTAGGCAGAACATGTGGTATCAGAACTTCATCATTTTCACTTAAGTTTTAAACAGCGTCTTTTTAGACAAATGAAATCAGTGGAAATGAGTAATTTTGCCCTTCAATGAATTGAGATGAAAGTTTATCATAATCCTTCCTGTTCAAAAAGTCGCTTGTGCGTGGACTATTTAAGTAACGCAAATCATGATTTTGACGTGCGCAATCACCTCAAGAATCCATTGTCAGTCGATGAATTACAGGACTTGTTGACAAAGCTCAATATGAAGCCTTCGCAACTTGTTCGACGAAACGAAGTGATTTTTAAGGAAGCTCAAAAAGCTACGATGTTAACAGAAGATGAAATTCTTCAGTTAATGGCAGATAATCCGAAACTAATTGAACGTCCAATCGTAGAAGTGAACGGCAATGCGGTTTTGGCTCGTCCAATTGAAGTGCTTGAGCCATTTTTACAAATCGAATTGAATAGAATTACACGCAAATGAGAACGAAATACATTGACTTAATCGAGCAAACATTTGATTTTCCTCAAAATGAGTTTAATCTCCGTGAGGACCGTTTGTTTTTCCATGGGATTGATTTAATGCGCTTGATCAATGAGTATGGTACTCCATTGAAGTTCAATTATTTACCTCAAGTTTCCAATAATATTCAACGTGCCAAAGGTTGGTTTCGTGAAGCCATCATGAATCTTGGTTATACAGGGAAATATCACTATTCCTATTGTACAAAAAGCAATCACTTTTCCTTCGTATTGGATGAGGTACTAAAAAACGATGTCCACATTGAGACTTCATCTGCTTTCGATATTGATATCGTTCGTAATTTGGTGGACACCGGAAAATTAGAGAAAGGTCGTTTTGTCATTTGCAATGGATACAAACCCGAATTATACTTAAATAACATCGCGACCTTAATCGAAGAGGATTATTTACGCGTGATTCCAGTGGTGGATAACATCGATGAGTTAAAACGTTTGATTGCCATCACAACGAAGGAATTGAATATTGGGATTCGCATCGCGTCCGAAGAGGAACCGAAGTTTGAGTTCTATACTTCGCGACTTGGAATTCGTTACCGTGAAATCGTTCCTTTCTACAAAGCGATCCTTAAAGAAAATCCAAGAGTGCGAGTGAAAATGCTGCATTTCTTTATTAATACGGGGATCAACGATACAGCGTATTATTGGAATGAATTGACAAAATGTTTACGTGTCTATTCGGATTTAAAGAAACTTTGTCCGGAATTAGATTCCTTGAATATCGGCGGTGGATTCCCAATTAAGAAATCCCTCGCGTTCGATTTCGATTACGCATACATGGTTCGCGAGATCTTGACGCAGGTAAAACGCGTGTGTAATGACAACGAAATTCCAGAACCGAACATCTTTACGGAATTCGGTTCCTTCACGGTTGGAGAGAGTGGTGGAGCGATTTTCAGTGTCCTTCATCAAAAACAGCAGAACGACCGTGAAAAATGGAACATGATCGATTCCTCTTTCATGACCAACTTACCAGATACTTGGGCAATTAATCAGCGCTTCATCATGTTGCCAATCAACCGATGGAACGAAGATTATGAACGTGTGCTTTTGGGTGGATTAACGTGTGATAGTGATGACTACTACAATTCAGAGCAACACTCGAATGCCATTTACCTTCCGAAATTCGATAGAAACAATGTATTGTATATCGGTTTCTTCAATACAGGAGCTTATCAAGAAACGATTGGTGGCTTTGGTGGACTTAAGCATTGCTTGATTCCCGAGCCGAAACACATCTTGATTCGTCGTGATGAAAATGGTTCAATTCAAACGGAAATTTTCAGTGAAGAGCAAACCGCTCAAGATTATTTGAAAATTTTAGGGTATTAAAATTAACGAAAGCTTTTAAGCGCTATATTTGCGGACAATTGTGAAAGGGAATGAAAGCAGAGACTATCTTTTTATTAACGGGAAATAAATTTTCAAATGCGATTTCAGCATGGGCATCTGCACGCGCAGGTGAAGTAGTGCAGGTATCGGATAAACTCCCGGATTTTTTCGATCGAACGGATAGTTTATTGATATTCAATCAAAACCAAGAGTTAACACCAGAAATTCAAGAGATTAAAAAGGCCTACGACAAGCAACAAAAGCCTGTACATAAAATCGATATCAACGGAACACTGATGGTGGGAATTTCCAACCTTGATTTATGGGTGGAGACAAACAAGTGTAAAAAAATCCTTGTTTTGGGTGGTGAAGAACTTGCTGCAAACTTGAATCTTGAAAGATATTCTAACAGTTAATTGAACTGAAAAGAAATAGATGAAAGTCCTGACGTCAATGTTAGGACTTTTATTTTTACTGAGAATTTAAAAAAGGTTAGTACATTGTTGTTATTCAAAATGTATTGACTGTTGTGTGTGAGACGAATCAGGGCTAGGTAAACAAATTCGTTATACCGTAAAAAAGGTTTAGTCCACACACATTATTCTCAGGAG
>CALQBB020000169.1 GCA_943328715.2 Polynucleobacter meluiroseus
GCTTCTTTCGCTTCTTTCAAGATGTTGTCACGTTCAGCACGTGCTTCTTTCAAGATTTGATCGTTTTCAGCTTTTAACGCTTTCATCTCAGCTTGTGTTTTCACCGCCAAGTCTAACGCCTCAGAAATTTTTTGTTCGCGTGCATTAACTGCATTTAAAATAGGCTTCCAGGCAAATTTTGCCAATAAGAACATGAGCAGGCAAAAAACGATTCCTGTCCAGAACAATAAACCTAAATCGGGTATAATTAAATCCATTTTCTTTTAATTAATGTGTTAAATATAAAGGTAGTTGGAACCAACCGTCCCAACTACCTTTAAAGATTTATGCTTTCGCGCCTAGTAGACCAACTACTACACCGAATAACGCAACACCTTCAATAAGTGCTGCTGCAATAATCATCGCTGTTTGAATTTTTCCAGATGCTTCTGGGTTTCTAGCGATACCTTCTACTGCAGAACCACCGATTCTACCAATTCCTAGACCTGCGCCTAAAACTGCTAAACCAGCACCGATTGCTGCAATACTACCGAACATTCCTGTCATTATATTTGAATTAAAAGGTTACTAATTAATGATGCGCTTCTTCTACTGCAGCTCCAATAAACAATGCTGATAGCATCGCAAAAAGGAATCCTTGTAAAAACGCAACTAAAACTTCCAAAATCGAGATAAACAAAGCCATTGGAACAGACAATCCTGCCCAAGCAACGTTTTTATTTACGAAGATGATGGAAATCAATGCTAAAACAATAATGTGTCCTGCAGTAATGTTCGCAAACAAACGAATCATTAAGGCAAATGGTTTTGTGAAGATACCAATGATCTCAATCGGCATCATGAAGAATTTCATTGGAACTGGAACACCTGGCATCCAGAAAATGTGTCCCCAGTAATTTTTGTTTCCAGAAAACAAGGTAACCAATAAAGTACATACTGCTAGAAATAACGTAATAGTGATGTTTCCTGTTAAGTTAGCTCCTCCCGGTAAGAATGGAACCAATCCCAACATATTGTTGAACCAAATAAAGAAGAAAATAGTTAACAAGTATGGAACATATTTCTCGTATTTGTGCTCGTTGATGTTTGCCTTAGCAATGTCATCACGTACCATAACGATAATAGGCTCAAAGAATTTTGCTAGTCCCTTAGGAGCAACCGCACCATTTTTACGGTAGAATTTAGCAACACTAAACATGACGATTAACACTAAGAATGCACCCATTAAAAGGGACATTACGTTTTTAGTAATAGAAAAATCCAAAGGTTGAGCATTGTGTGGGTGTTCACCATCGAAATGTAATTCACCTTCTGCGTTTAATTTGTAAATTTCTTCATGGTACATGGCATATCCTGCAGCAGGACCAACACCTTTTACATAATGTAAACTTGCGCCTTGTTCTTTGCTTTCAACTGCAACTGCTTGACCATGGTAAATATGACTTGAACTAAACGTTTTTAAGCCATTATCCATCAAAATAATCGGTAAATAGATGCTTGTTCCACCATGCTCAGGACCAAAAAGATGCCATTCGTGCGCATCCTTGATGTGGTGCATGATCATTTCACTAACGTTAAATTCTTTTTCTTCATTAGCGAAAGAGAATCCAGACATTCCTACGAAGGCAAGTAAAACAGCGACTTTTCGCATGAAAAATGAAAGTTTGCTCAAATGTTGCATTAGCGATTCTTAAAATTTTTGGCAAAGTTAGGCAAACTTTCTAAAGAAACAACTTAATTTTTGAACAAATCAGTGGAGAGTTTTCCTCATTTTCTTGTAAAACTGGATTCCAATCATTAACAGAATTGCCACACCGAAGAATCCGAGCGTTCCGTACATCCAATTCAATGAATTTTTCATGCTGACTAGAAAGACGATAGCTACTAAAAGAAGGGTAGCCACTTCATTCCAAATCCTGAGTTTCCCTGATGTCCATCGTATCGTTCTTCGTTGACATTGCTTCATCATTTTTTGACTGTAAAAATGGTAAATGAGTAGCAAACCAACGAATCCTAACTTCATGTGCATCCATGGTTGGGATAAATAATATGTAGGTTGATCAACAATCATGATTGTTCCAAAAACGACGGTTAAAATCATCGCTGGAGTGGTAATGATCCACCACAGTTTTTTTTGCATGACATCAAATTGTTCTTGAAGTATGCTTTTCTTTGGCTCCTCCTGATCACTGGCCTCTACGAAATAGATGAATAAGCGAACCATATAAAAGAGTCCGGCAAACCAACTGACCATAAAAATGATGTGTAGTGCTTTGATGTATAACATACCTACAAAAGTAATGGAATCAACTTGTATTCAGGGTATATTTGTATTTTCGTTGACGATTTATTTTGTAGCACAATTCCATTTATCGATGAAACAGCTTGTATTGACTTCATTTTTCTTGTTATCCGTTTTTCATTGTTTAGCACAGGAAAAACTGTTGTCCTTAGATGGAACGTTTCAAAACAACAATTTGGTCGTATACAATCCACCCCAATCTGATGGCTTTGGATTTTGTGTCACGAAAGTGCTCGTCAATGGGGAAATTTTACCCGCTGCGATTCAATCGGCACATTTCGAAATAAATTTTCAGTTGTTCCAATTAAAAGTAGGCGAAAATGTCTTCGTGGTTTTGGAACATGCTGTTGGATGTCAGCCTCGTTTTATGAATCCAGAAATTCTTTTGCCTAAAAGCACCTTTCGCTGTACATCGATCAGCGCGGATAAAACGGGAATGATCAAATGGACCACAGCCGATGAAGCTGGGTCTTTGGATTTTATCATTGAGCAATACCGCTGGAATAGATGGGTGGAGGCAGGACAAGTAAAAGGGAATGGAACTAAGCAATCGAATGCCTACTATTTTCAAATCACTCCGCATTCAGGTAAAAATCAAATCCGCGTTTCACAGGTTGATAACACCGGTGAAAAACGTAGTTCTCAGATTGTGTTTTTTAATTCGGGACAAACTTCTCTAAAGATAAGTCCAACTAAGGTTCGGGACAATTTGTACTTTAAAGCTGGATCGAAAGAAATGAAAACAAAATTTGAAGTGTACGATGCTTATGGAAACTTGCTTAAAGTAGGATTCGCTAGCATGGTCGATTGTACCAACTTAGTAAGTGGGGTATACTTTATAAATTTCGATAATCAAACGGAAAAATTCATCAAAATCGCCGAATAATGAAACGCATAGAACACCTTGGAATCGCCGTAAAAAACTTAGAGGAAGCTATTCCGATGTACGAAGCACTTTTGAATACTCCTTGTTACAAAAGGGAAGGTGTAGCTTCAGAAGGTGTGATGACCGCCTTTTTTCAAATCGGCGAATCTAAAATAGAATTATTAGAAGCCAGTAATGAAGCCTCACCTATTGCGAAGTTCCTCAGTAAAAATGGACCCGGATTTCACCATGTCGCTTTTGAAGTGGAAAATATGGAAGCAGAAATTGCGCGTCTTCAAGCAGCTGGATTCCAGCTCATTCATGAAATAGCGAAGGATGGTGCGGATAACAAACGAATTGCTTTTTTACATCCGAAATCTACTGGTTCTTTGTTGGTGGAAATATGTCAAGAAAAAAGCGCATAAAAAGGATTATCTTCTTGATAATAGAAGGTTTGTAATCCTGCCTTCTGAGCACCCGCAATGTGTTGCGGACTATCATCAATAAATAGCACTTTAGTTGGTGTCACACCAAGTTGCTCACAAACCCAAATGAAGGTTTCTGGATGCGGTTTGCGTTGTTTGATTTCATGAGAAAGAAATACCTGTTCGAACAAGGAATCAAAGGATACTTGACTCGCTTTCGACCATTCTCTTTTCACCTCCACCATGTGGAGTTCATTTGTATTGCTTAAAAGTGCAATGCGTTGTTTTTGTGCGAGTTCAAGGAGTAATTGTACCTTCTTTTGAGGAAAACTTAAGATCATCGCATTCCACGCATGGACCACTTCATTCGGACTCGTTCCTTTTCGGGTAGTTGA
>CALQBB020000170.1 GCA_943328715.2 Polynucleobacter meluiroseus
ATGAAATCAACGAAAGCAGCAGGACGTTACGCGAAAGCATTATTGGAATTAGCCTTAGATCAACAAAAAATCGAGGTTATTGAAAATAACATGCAACAAATTATAACAGTTGCAAACGAGGCGCATGATTTCCAAGTGTTTTTAAGTTCTCCTTTAATTAAGGTGGACAAAAAATTGGAAGTCATTAAATCCATCTTTGGAAATTTTGACGCTTTGTCTATTTCATTTTTAGAAATGGTAGCGACGAACAGAAGAGAGGCATTAATTACGGAGATCGCTAGTGCGTTTTTAGCTCAGTTAAAAGAACACAGAGGAATTGTTCCGGTAACAATTATCAGTGCTAAAACCTTGGATGCTCAAACAAAAGCCCAAATCACTTCCAAAATCAGTGCTTCTATCAAAGGAACCTTAGAAATCACTGAAAATGTAGACGAATCATTAATTGGTGGATTTATTGTCCGTATGGGTGATCACCAAATTGATGCATCCGTTTCAAACCAATTGAATCGATTAAAACAAGAATTAGTAAAATAGTCAAACGACACATTAAATAAAGTAAAAATGGCAGATATCAAACCAGCAGAAGTTTCCGCAATATTAAGAGAGCAACTTTCTGGATTTCGCTCTGAAGCAGAATTACAAGAAGTAGGTACCGTTCTTCAAGTAGGAGATGGTATTGCACGTATCTATGGAATGAATGGTGTTCAATACGGTGAATTAATTGAATTCGCAGGTGGAATGCAAGGAATTGCATTGAACTTGGAAGAAGACAATGTAGGAGCTGTACTTTTAGGTAGATCTTCAAGTGTAAAAGAAGGTGATACTGTTCGCCGACTAGGGAAAATCGCTTCTGTAAAAGTTGGTGATGGCGTAGTTGGACGTGTAATTGATACATTAGGACAACCAATCGATGGTAAAGGACCAATCGCTGGAGAGTTATTCGAAATGCCAATCGAACGTAAAGCACCGGGAGTTATCTTCCGTCAACCAGTAACTGAGCCTCTTCAAACAGGTATCAAAGCGGTGGATGCGATGATTCCAATCGGACGTGGACAACGTGAGTTGATCATTGGTGACCGTCAAACAGGAAAAACAACTGTTGCGATCGATACAATCATTAACCAACGTGAGTTTTACGATCGTGGTGAGCCTGTTTACTGTATTTATGTAGCGATTGGACAAAAAGGTTCAACAGTTGCAGGAATCGTTAAAAAATTAGAAGATGCAGGTGCAATGGCCTATACAACGGTAGTTGCCTCTAACGCATCTGATCCAGCTCCAATGCAGTTTTACGCACCAATGACTGGAGCAGCTGTTGGAGAATACTTTAGAGATTTAGGTAAGCCAGCATTGATTGTTTATGATGATTTATCTAAACAAGCAGTTGCTTACCGTGAGGTATCATTGTTATTACGTCGTCCACCAGGACGCGAGGCTTACCCTGGAGATGTATTCTACCTTCACTCCCGTTTATTGGAGCGTGCAGCGAAAGTAATCTCTGATGACAACATCGCTAAACAAATGAACGACCTTCCAGCTTCATTGAAAGATAAAGTAAAAGGTGGTGGATCATTAACAGCACTTCCGATTATTGAAACACAAGCAGGAGACGTTTCTGCATATATTCCAACGAACGTGATTTCCATTACTGATGGACAAATCTTCTTGGAAGGTGACTTATTTAACTCTGGTATTCGTCCAGCGATCAACGTAGGTATCTCCGTTTCTCGTGTAGGAGGATCAGCTCAGATTAAATCCATGAAAAAAGTTGCTGGTACATTGAAATTAGACCAAGCGCAATACCGCGAATTAGAAGCGTTTGCGAAATTTGGTTCTGATTTGGATTCAGCTACTAAAAACGTATTGGATAAAGGAGCTCGTAACGTGGAAATCTTGAAACAAAAAGAAGGAGATCCATACCCAGTTGAAAAACAAATTGCGATCATTTACGTTGGAGTAAAAGGACTTATCCAAAATGTTCCAATCAACCAAGTTAAAAACTTCGAGAAAGATTATTTGACTGTATTAGAAGCGAAACATGCTGACACATTAGTGGCATTGAAAGCTGGTAAATACACAGATGAAATCGAAGCTGTTTTAACGAAAGTTGCGAAAGAAGTCGCTGAGAAATTCTAATTGTTCCCCATCATTTGATTGAAGATAAACATCAAGAATGGCTAATTTAAAAGAAATACGTAACCGAATCGCCTCTGTCGGATCAACGATGCAGATCACTTCAGCAATGAAGATGGTTTCTGCAGCTAAGTTGAAACGTGCACAAGATGCTGTTACGCAAATGCGTCCATACGCTGGAAAATTGAAAGAAATCCTAGAGAACTTAAGTGCGACACTAGATCTTTCTGAGAATGCCTTTTCAGAGCAACGCGAAGTAAAAAATGTTTTAGTTGTAGGTATTACATCAAACCGTGGTTTGTGTGGTGGATTCAATAATAACATTATCAAACGTACTGGCGTTCTTATCCACGAAGATTATAAAAACGCAAATGTTCACGTTTTAAGCGTTGGAAAGAAAATCAGAGACGTTTACAAACGTACTGAATACAACTACGCGAATGAGCGCATCGATAACATGGAAGATGTATATGCTGACCTACGTTTCGAAGTTGTTGCTCAATTAGCGGAAGAAATTATTCAGCAGTTCAACAACAAATCGTTTGATAAAATCGTATTGGTATACAATCGTTTCATCAATGCTGCAACGCAATTTGTGGAAACGGAACAATTCTTACCAATCGTTCCAACTGCAACAGAAGGTGAAAATACCAGTGACTATTTATTTGAGCCATCTAAAATTGAAATTGTTGAGGATTTAATCCCTAAATCGTTAAAACTTCAATTGTACAAAGCCATTCGCGATTCATTTGCAGCAGAGCACGGCGCTCGTATGACCGCTATGCACAAAGCAACAGATAACGCAAATGAACTTCAAAAAAGCCTTAAATTAAGCTACAACAAAGCACGTCAAGCGGCAATTACGAACGAAATCCTTGAGATCGTTGGTGGTGCAGAAGCCTTGAACGGATAAGCTTCACTTATTAAAAATAGAAAAGCCCAGACAGAATCGTCTAGGCTTTTTCTTTGTCCTATATTTTCGTTTGAACTTACAGTTCTAATTCCCAATTAAAACGTTTATTGATTGTTTTAAAAACCTTCGCTTTCACTTCAGGGATGGTTATTTTATCCAACACATCCGACATAAAGGCAGTCAACATTAATTGCTTGGCACTTTTTTCGGATAATCCTCTCGCACGTAAATAGAAAATTGCATCGTCGTCTAACTGTCCTGTGGTGGAACCATGTGAACATTTTACATCGTCCGCATAAATCTCTAATTCTGGCTTTGAATTCACGCTAGAATCCTCACTAATCAGGACATTCGCATTGGACTGATATGCATTTGTTTTTTGAGCGTCTTTGCGGACAAATACTTTCCCATTAAACACAGCCAATGATTTATCATCCACGATTCCTTTGTAAAGCTCGTGGCTTTCGCAATTTGCTACTTGGTGATCAACGGTTGAGTAATTTGCGACGTGTTGCTGCCCGTTCAACATGTACATACTATTCAAATGTGTTTCTGCATGCTCTCCTTGAACTTGAATATGCAAATCATTACGAACTAAACTTCCGTCCAATGTCAAAGTGTTGATTTGGAAAACTGAAGACGCATCTTGCCAAATTTCTTCATCCGTAAAGGAGAACATTTCGCTAGATTCTAGTTGAACTTTCTCAACGTTCACATGTGCTTGCTTTCCAACTTCGATGGATGTATGAACATGAGAAAAACAATCGTTTGTCGCCTCCGAAGCATAGGTTAAAACCACTTTCGCTTGAGCGTGCTCTCCAATGGATATGTGGTGACGGGTAAATCCAGCATAGGATCCAGTGCACACATGTACAATTTCAATCACGGAATCAAGGACCGTGTTTTTAGCAACATGGACACAAACGCCAGACTG
>CALQBB020000171.1 GCA_943328715.2 Polynucleobacter meluiroseus
GAAGAAGAAAATCATCATAATTGGGAAGATGTACATGATTACTTTCATGTTCGGCATTCCAGGTTGTTGTGGTTGTTGCACATTCCCACTATTCATGAAGGTATAGGCTAGCGTCGTTCCAGCCATCAACAAGGTGAATAAACTCACGTGGTCACCGTAGGGCCAAATGGGGAATCCGAAGTCAAAAATGGAATCATACGAACTTAAATCTTCCGCCCACATAAATTCCTGTTGACGCAACTCAAATGCAGCAGGGAAGAAACGGAATACGGCAAGTAGGATCGGCATTTGAATCAACATCGGAACACAACCAGCCAATGGACTCGCACCAGATTCCTTGTACAGACTCATCATTTCCATTTGCTTTTTCATAGCATCCTCTTGTTTTGGATACTTTGCAGTCAGTTCGTCAACTTCTGGTTTTAGGATGCGCATTTTAACCGACGAAACAAACATCTTCCATTGAATTGGCATCAAAATCAATTTCAAAATCAAGGTAAGAATCAAAATCGCAATTCCAATTCCCATTCCGTAGTCTACAAGTAAAGTGAAGATCGGTTGAACGGCGTACAAGTTGATCCAACGGAATAATCCCCATCCGAAGTTCAGGATATCGTCGTAGTTGCTGTTGTACGTTTTCAGTAATTCGTAGTCATTTGGACCAAAGAACCAGTTGAATGAAGCTTTGTTATTTGTGAAATCCAAAGCCATTGTCGCGCTGTATCCTTTTAACAAAGTCCAACTTTTGTGTTGATTTCCTTTAAATGTATTGATTCTGAATTTCGTTCCTTTCTTTGGAAAAGCGTTAGCAGGTTTCAAAATAGAGGAGAAGTAAGATTGTTTGAACGCAACCCACTCGATGTCGTCCTCTGCAGCTTGATTGTCATTGATAGTCTCACTCAAATAATCCAATCCTTCGTTCTTCTGATTGAAACAAACGGTAGAAACTCGGCGTTGCTCACTAAATAATCGTTCCGTTTTGTTGTAATCCGCTTTCCAGTTTAATTGAATGTTATCCGTTGCAACACCTTTTAAATCAACTAATTCAACATTGTAATCTAAATCATAGCTTTTATTCAAAGAATAGGTCTGACGAACTTTTCCTCCAGCTAATGGAGCTTCGAATACGATGGATTTCGCATCTTGCTTCACGACTTCGAATAAGTAATTGCGCGTGTGAAGTTTTTGATTTCCAACAGGAATGACAAGTTGATTGTAAGCGTTTCCATTTTTAAACAAACACAATTCAGCATCGCGTTTGTCTGCAAAGTCCTTGTAGGACTTATATTTTTTCAAATATACTGCAGCGACAATTCCACCTTTCGTATTGAAATCCACATGAAGGACATCGTTCTCCAAGCTGATGATTTTTCCCGCAGCAACTTTTTTCGCTTGTTGTGTTTTCTCCTTTGGGGTGATTTCCGATCCTGCATTCGCAGAAACCGCTGTGTGGTCTTTTTCCTTGTTCGCAGGTTTATCAATTACTTTCGTTGTTGAGGCCTTTGCTTTTTTCTTGTAATCATCCGCTGATGGTTGATTCATGATGGAGAAAACCGTGAGGATGAGTCCAATCAATACAAGTCCGGTTACCGAATTACGATCCATGTTTTTTCTTTTACTTTTTATTAGTCAATGCCGCTTTAATAAACGCGACGAAAATAGGGTGGGGTTGAGCCACGGTACTTTTATATTCAGGATGAAATTGAACGCCAACAAACCAAGGGTGAGTAGGGACTTCAACGATTTCTACCAGTCCTGTTTCTGGATTTTTCCCTGTCGCTGTCATTCCAGCTGCTTCGTAAGCGGCTAAATAATCGTTGTTAAATTCATAACGGTGACGGTGACGTTCAGAGATTTTATTTGTGTTGTAGGCCAAACCTGCATTTGACTTTGGTTTCAATTCACATTGGTACGCACCTAAACGCATGGTTCCACCCATATTGGAGATTTTTTTCTGCTCCTCCATCATGGAAATCACTGGTGCATTTGTTTTTTCGGACATTTCTGTCGAATGGGCATCGCCTAAATTCAATACGTTGCGAGCAAACTCAATCACCGCACATTGCATTCCTAAACAAATTCCCAAGAAAGGAATGTTGTTTTCACGTGCGTGTCGAACTGCTTCGATTTTCCCTTCAATTCCTCGGGAACCGAAACCTGGTGCAACAAGAATTCCATCCAATCCAGATAGTTCTGCAGCAATGTTTTCAGGAGTTAATTCTTCGGAGTGAATCCATTTGACGTTCACTTTTGTTTCATTGGAAACGCCAGCGTGAATAAACGCCTCACTGATGGACTTGTACGAATCTTTCAATTCAACATATTTTCCCACCAATCCAATATTTACTTCATGTTTTGGATTTTTCAAACGCTCAAGGAACGATTTCCAATTATCCAAATTGGGTTTAGATTTTTTCGATAAGCCTAATTTATCCAACACAACTGAATCCAATTCTTCACCATGCATCAATAACGGAACATCGTAAATAGAAGATGCATCGCGCGCCTCAATGACAGCATTTACAGATACATTACAGAATTTTGCAATTTTTTGACGTAGTCCAAAATCCAACTCATGTTCCGTACGGCAACATAAAACGTCCGGTTGAACACCGAGTTCTAATAGTTGTTTAACAGAGTGCTGTGTCGGTTTTGTTTTTAATTCACCGGCTGCGGACAAATACGGAATCAAGGTTAAGTGTACAACGACGCAATCACTTTCAAATTCCCAAAGCATTTGACGAACAGCTTCCACATAAGGCAATGATTCGATGTCACCAACTGTCCCACCGATTTCGGTAATGACGATGTCATATTTACCATGTTTCGCCACCATTTGGATGCGTTCCTTGATTTCATCCGTAATGTGAGGAATTACTTGAACCGTTTTACCCAAATAATCTCCACGACGTTCCTTCTCAATCACAGACTGATAAATTCTACCAGTTGTTACATTGTTCGCTTGAGAAGTTGGCACATTCAAGAAACGCTCGTAGTGACCTAGGTCAAGATCTGTTTCTGCTCCATCGTCCGTAACGTAACATTCTCCATGTTCATATGGATTCAATGTTCCCGGATCGATATTGATATACGGATCTAATTTTTGAATGGTTGTGGAGTATCCGCGCGCTTGTAACAGCTTCGCAAGAGATGCGGCAATGATGCCTTTGCCTAAAGAAGAAGTAACGCCCCCGGTTACAAAAACATACTTGGTTGAATTGGACATAAATAAATTTGTAACTACGGGAGACAAAGTTAATACATCCTTTGCACTTGTCTAGACAAATGTTAACAAAAAAGAAGATTGTTTATTTCTTTTTGTGCCAAACGAAATAATCCTGCTTTTGCGTTGGACGATTTTCTTCAATTTCCCGAAGTGGTTCACAAGGTAGGAGGGAAGCGTGACAATCTGCCGGAAGTTGCTGGTATAGTGCAGTTCCTTCGGTTTTCCATTGGATCATTTCATCGCTGACTTCCTTCACGATTTTCGCTGGATTCCCGACCACCACACTGCGTGAAGGAATAGTTGTGTTTGCTGGAACGAAACAAAGTGCGCCAACAATGGATTCTTTTCCAATCACGACATCATCCATAATGACACTGTTCATCCCAATTAAGCAATTTTCTTCGATGATTCCTCCGTGAATAATGGCACCGTGTCCGATGTGCGCTCCTTTCTTTAATTGTACCGTTGTTCCTGGAAACATGTGAATCGTACAGTTTTCCTGCACATTGCATCCATCTTCGATAATGATTTGTCCCCAATCGCCACGAATCGCCGCACCTGGTCCAATGTAAACATGTTCTCCAATGATGACATTCCCCGTCACACAGGCTTGTGGATGAATGAAACTAGAGGCTTTGATAACAGGAATGAATCCATTAAAAGAGTAGATGGCCATGAAACTGATTTTAGGCGAAATTAAACAAAAGTTCAAAAGGAAACCATATTATTATGTTAAATAGAC
>CALQBB020000172.1 GCA_943328715.2 Polynucleobacter meluiroseus
AAATACAAGTTGGTATGACCGCCCGGTTTGGCATAGAATTATTTTATACCTGCATTTGATGATTTTTTGGGGGATGTTAGTTTTAGGAGGATTAAATTCTAAATAACTTGTTTTAACGGATTAACTATATAAACCTCGGTCCTATCGTCGAGGTTTTTTTTGTTAAAACCGAAATAATAGTTATATATATAACTAATTATGTTGATATTTGTATTCGAATTTGATTTATGGCATCGATTGAACAGGAAATAAAACAAAAAAGTTTTGATAATGAGCTGATTAAAGCCAATATAAATGTGTTGTACACAGCTAACTGGTTGAACAACAAAATTTCGAATGTCCTAAAGCCACACAATGTTACCCATGAGCAGTTCAATGTGTTGCGCATTTTAAAAGGAAGCCATCCGAATAATATGTGTCAAAAGGATATTCTGTCGCGTATGATTGCACCAAATTCGAATGTGACCCTACTCATCAAAAAACTGAAGGATAAAAATTTCATCGAGGTGCTTCAATCGGATCGGGATAAAAGAGAATATGAAATTTCGATATCAGAAACCGGACTTCTGCTTCTAACTCACATTGAATTGGAATTGAAAAGCAATATGAATCTGTTCAATCATTTGGATGAATCAGAAGCGTCTGCTTTGAATGCATTGTTGGATAAATTAAGAGGAAACTAAAAAAAATTAAACAAATAGTTGTATATACAAGTAAATGAAATGAATAAAAAAATCAGGCAATCTAGTTTATCTCCCAACAGCAGAAGTATGGGTCCATACGTTCGACAAGTAATTCCAAGTGCGATTGAACACATTGATCCATTTGTGTTCCTTGACCATTTTGGACCTTTGGACAAAACTCCCGGAAGCGCTGGGGTACCTCCTCACCCCCACGCTGGAATTTCTACCATCACGTATTTGTTTCATGGAAGCAATCGCCATCAAGATAGTCTCGGAAACGATTCCATGGTTTACGCCGGTGACATGGCATGGATGCAGGCAGGAAAAGGGATTGTCCACGCGGAAGGAATGAATGAAAACAGAACAGAAGTTGAAGTGGTGCATGGATTGCAATTTTGGATATCGCTTCCCTCCGCTCAAAAGTTCATCGACCCAGATTTTTTCCATTATCCATCTGCTTCATTACCTATGATTGGAATGGGAAAAGCAACGGTGAAAGTCCTGTGTGGTGAATTAAACGGACAGCAGTCCCCCGTTCAAAGCTTATCTCCCGCTTTTATGTTTGAAATCAACATTCCAGCTCAAGAGGAACTTACAATTCCCCTCATGGAAGGAAATACCCTCGGCTTGTACATGGTTAGTGGTTCCATCAGCGTGGACAACAAAGAACTGCTTCCAACCACGATGACCTCATTTGAAAAAGAAGGTTCGGAATTGAAGCTAACATCCTCGCAGGACAGTCATTTCATCTTATTTGGAGGAAAACCCTTGGATGAACCGATCGTTGGGTACGCTTCGTTTGTGATGAACAATATGGAACAAATTCAACAAGTGATGGACGATTACCATTCAGGAAAAATGGGGACAATATAAATTTTAAACAACTAACAAATACAAAATGAAACTATTAAAAGAAACAAAAATTGGCAATTTAGTATTGCAAAACAGCATGGCAATGGCTCCCATGACGCGCAGTCGAGCGGACATCAATGGAATCGTGAGCGAGTTAACGGTTTTGTATTACAAGCAACGATCAAGTGCAGGGCTGATCATGAGTGAAGCCATCAATATATCAGAACAAGCGATTGGAAGTCCCTTTACACCGGGGATTTACAATAAAGATCAAATCGAAGCGTGGAAGAAGGTAACACAAGTCGTTCATGAAAACGGAGGTAAAATCTTTGCGCAATTGTGGCATACTGGACGCGTAGGACATTCCATCGATAAAAATGGCGTATTGCCAGTGGCGCCGTCTGCGATTGCGATTCAAGGACAGCAACATTTTACTTCTCAAGGTCCAAAGGACTATGAAACGCCGCGCGCATTGGAGAACACAGAGATTAAACATATTGTGGAAGAATTCGCACAGGCAGCTTTAAATGCAATGGAAGCAGGTTTTGACGGTGTTGAACTTCATGCCGCTTTTGGTTATTTGCCAAATCAGTTTTTGGTGGAAAGTTCCAATCAACGAACAGATGAATATGGAGGATCCTTTGAAAACCGTAGTCGATTTGTCCTAGAAGTGATGGAAGCAATGGTTGAAGCGATTGGTGCTGATAAAGTTGGAATTAAACTTTCTCCAAGCATTCCTTATAATAGCATCATTGATAGCGATCCAACTACACTTTTTACTTACTTACTAAATTCTCTAGACAAGTTACCGTTGGCGTATGTTCAACTGATGAATGCTATGTTTTCAACAGATGGCTTACCACAATATCCAAGGGATGTGATGGGCGTATTTGGTCCAGTGACAAAACACATGGTCATTGCAAACGGTGGATACACCCGTGAATCCGGAGAAGCAGAATTGGAAAAAGGAATTGCATCGATGATTGCCTATGGTTCATTGTTTATCTCTAATCCAGACTTACCGAAACGATTTGAACTCAACGCAGAACTGATCCAACCGGACAGAGCAACAATGTATGGCGGTGGAGAAAAAGGTTATACGGATTATCCGTTGATCAACTAAAAAACAGATTGAATGAAGGAGCCGATTAGTAATAATCGGCTTTTTTTATGCAATAAATCAAAGAGATCTTCGTTCGACCCACAAGAAAACGTAGGTTTTATTATCTAAAAAGACACAGAGCAACTTTGCTCGTCAAACTCATCTTCAGATATGACCCGTTTTTTCTTGTTTATCCTACTTTTTCCTGTTCTTCTATTCGCTCAAAACAATACGCAAGTCATTCGCGGGAATGTCACCGACAAATGGACACAATCCCCAATTTCATCAGCAATGATTCAGATTCCATCGTTGGAATTAATCGTTTATTCAGATTCCTTAGGGAATTATGCATTCGAAGGACTCAAGCCAGATCGCTATGAGTTAAAAGTCTCTTCGGACGCATACAAACCGACTTCGATACCCAACATCATTGTGACATCAGGAAAAGAAGTCATTGTCGATATTTCGTTGGAAGAGAAATTTCAGCAAATGAAAGATGTCAGCGTGAAAGTCGTGAATAAAAGTGGTGCCAATAATAAATTGGCAAGTGTCAGTGTGCGAACTTTTTCGATGGAGGAAGTCAATCGCTATGCTGGTGGACGAAACGATCCAGCGCGACTTGCTGCGAATTTCGCAGGTGTCAGTGCGCCGGACGACAGTAGAAACGACATTGTCATTCGTGGAAATTCCCCTGTAGGCGTTCTTTGGCGAATCGACGGAATGAATGTTACGAATCCGAATCACTTTGCATCTGTGGGGACAACAGGTGGATCTGTGAGTGCTTTAAACACGAACTTACTGAAGACTTCGGACTTTTTCACGTCAGCTTTTCCAGCAGAATATGGAAATGCAACAGCAGGTGTCTTTGATCTTGGACTCCGAAATGGAAATACGAAAAAACGAGAAACAACTTTGCAAGCAGGAGTCATCACGGGACTAGAACTCACAACGGAAGGTCCATTCAGTAAGAAAAGTGCAGCTTCCTATTTGGTTGGATACCGTTATTCCCTTGCAGGAATTGCCCAGGCAATGGGTGTCAATATTGGTACAACAGCCACTCCATCCTACCAGGATTTGTCCTTTAAATTGTCCAGTGGAACTACGAAATTCGGAAAGTTTTCGGCATTTGGAATCCTTGCTACAAGTACGATAAATATTGGTGGAGGTCCGGCCAATACCTTATATGGAAATGGCAACAAAGTGGATTTCGCTAGCAAAATTGGACTCGGTGGAATCAATCATTTTAAGCAGATCAATGCAAAATCAAACATTACTTCAACTCTCGGTATTAATTATTCTGAAAGTAAGCAAACGGCTTACGATGTAG
>CALQBB020000173.1 GCA_943328715.2 Polynucleobacter meluiroseus
GCAATCCTGCGCCGGAGTCACTATTGATGTTTAGTCCGCCAGTTATTGTTGCGATCCCTGATTTTTGAGTAGCACTGTTAAGTCCTCCGTTTGAAACATATAAAATGACAGGGACTGCCGCTGCGCCTGCGCCTGTTCCGCCAACACCATTACTAAAAGTAAGGCCAGGTGCAGTTGAACTGTTGTAACCAGTTCCATTATTCGTAATGGAAAGACTACGAACTGTTTGCGTTGCCGCATCATAATTCACCCCAACTTTCGCTGCCACTCCTAAATAAAGGAAATTACCTACAACCCCTGAAGTATGCGTCGGCATGACCGTTTGAGCGGTTGAAGTTAAGGCTTGGTATATATTAGGCCCATAAAAATATGGCGTCGCAGTGCTTAATACTTGATTGTATGGTAAGTTTGTTCCAATTGTTCCCAATGTTCCAATCCAAATTAAAGACGGTCCACTCGTTGTAAATTCAACAGCAGCGGTTGAAGTTGGTGGAGTCGCATTAAACGTACCATTTGCCGTACACAAGTAAACATTAATTCCATTAAAATACCTTGTGCCGATTGTTGCGGCTAAACCATTTGAATAAGGAGTCACAGCACTACCAAAAACAACAGGGGCAACATTATAATTCGCTCCCATGTTAGTCATGTGTACACTTTCCACTCTCGTATTTATTGGTAATCCGTGGATTAACGCCGTATTATCAATTTTTAACTTTCCATTGGTGTTTAAAGAACCAGCAGTATGAACAAAACTATAAGTAGTCAATGGTTGTGTTGTTGTAATCGCGTTCGCTCCAATATTTGTAAAAACTAATCCACGAATTATCCCTCTCGTACCATCACCTTCAAAAGTTCCGGATCCACCTAAAATTGATCCTGCTCCATTAAAAGTGATCGAAGCACCTGTTGTTGTTCCAATAGCGAAGTTTGCATATCCATTATTAATGAAATTACCACCAAGCGTCGTCGGGGTTCCTGTTGATCCGCCCCCTGCTGAAGTATACGCCAAATATTTCCCGCCTGAGTTAATTGTGATGTTTCCACCTATAGTAACTGGGAATGTCGTAGCGCCCCACTGTAAAGTTCCATTCACCGTTAATTCAGCATATGCAATCGCTTGATCGATTGTGACAACTGAACCTGCTGCGATGGAAATTAAATTTCCACCAGCTGGCACAACCCCTCCAACCCACGTTGCAGGTGAAGACCATTGTCCACCAATTGCTGAAGATGTAAAAACAGCCGGAGCCGCAGAAGTTAAACTTACATTATCAATTGCCACAGCTGGTGATGTTCCAAAAGAGGCGTCATTTTGCCATGTAAAGATTAAACGGAAAGTGGTCCCTGCAAAAGATGAAGGAATCGTTACCGCAGCATTTGTATACGTTGCTTGCGCATTATTTGCCTGAGTATATAATAAAGTTGCACCTGGATAAGCGCTTACGTTAGATGCTGGATAACCAGAAAAAGGATTTGTTGTCACTGGTGCAGCATAGATTAACAATCTATCCCAACCAGATTCACCACTTCCTTTCCATTGGAAATTAAGTGAGATAACACTTTCATTTGCCGGAACCGTTACGTCGCGGTAAAAATGAGTAGTTGAAACAGTCGTGGGAGAATATGCCCAAGTTGTTCCACTTGTGTTTGAAATGTATGCGGCATTTGTTCCTGCAAATGCGCCGGGCACATTTCCAACATACCAATTGTTATTTGCTGAATTTGCATCATTCACAACAGTCCAGCCATTTGATAAAAATGAAGGTCCATTATCGAAACCACCATCTCCAGTAGGATTGATGATCGTCGTTTGTGCGAAAATGCCATTGAAAACAAGTAAAGAGAGAGCAAAAATTCCTAAACGGAGAACTCCCTTTAAAATTGTAAAGTTTTTCATAATAGTAGATTTTAAGCACCAAATATATTGTAAAAAGTTTACAAAACAAAAAAACAACTTTACAAGCATTGTTTTCGATTAATACAAACAAAAACAAAACGTATCTTTGTTGACAATTAAACGATTAGAGGAAATGAACAAAAATCGAACAGCTTTAGTTTGTGGAAGCACGCAAGGAATAGGTTTTGCGGTGGCAAATCAACTGGCAAAAAATGGATATAATTTAATTTTAATGGCTCGAAATGAGGAGAAATTAAATTCTGCTCTTGCACGTATGGATGTGAGTCAAGGACAACATCACCAATACCTTGTTGCCGACTTTTCGAAACCAACTGAATTAAAATCGGTCATCGATGCGTTTATTCAAAAAGGAAATCGTATTCATGTATTGGTAAATAACACTGGCGGACCCAAAGGCGGATTAATTAAAGATGCTGCCCCGGAAGAATTCATTAATACGTTTAATCAACACCTTATTTGCAATCATATTTTGATGCAAGCAGTGAATCCAGGAATGATCGCTGATGGATATGGGCGCATCATCAACATTATCTCGACATCGGTTAAACAGCCCTTGCCGAATTTAGGAGTTTCTAACACCATTCGTGGCGCTGTTGCCAATTGGAGTAAAACGCTTGCTGGTGAACTTGGTCAATACGGAATCACGGTCAACAATGTTTTGCCGGGCGCAACAAATACTTCACGTCTCGCGGAAATTGCCGGCGTGAAATCGGAAAAAACGGGTCAAACGGTTGCTGACATATTTGAAGAAATGGGCGGTGAAACACCCATGAATCGCATCGCTGAACCAGAAGAAGTTGCAGCAGCAGTGTGCTTTTTAGCATCTCCGGAAGCTTCCTACATCAATGGAATCAATTTACCTGTAGATGGCGGGCGTACTAAATGTCTATAATTATTTATAGGTCCAATATTTAGTTGCTCTATATTAAGAGGTATAATCGATTTATTTTGACGCTACCCTGCTCGCGATGTACGAACGATACGCCATTAAAGACGGAAATCCGATTAATAAACAAGCGGCAAGAAAATAACCTTTTGATACCAAATGAAATCCTTCGATGTCCTTGAGGTCCTCTGGGTTTATTCCAACTCCAATAAAATAGGACAAGCTCAGCTTGATGGGTAAGGCAATTTCTTCCGCGCCTTGCTTCACCATGATTTCCCCATCAAAAATACTGATGTTGAAGAAAAATAAGGGTGCCGCAAAAAGCACAAATGTCAATGCGAATACGGCGAGTGGATTTTTAAAAAGATTTTTTATCATTGGACAAAATTAATCGTTTTATCTATATTCGTCCACGAAAGCACGTTTTGACAACAAAATTACACCTTGCTTATTTATGCACTTCCCGCGGCTGGGGCGGACTGGAGATGAATCATCTTCGAAATGCCCTTTGGATGCAAGCGAGAGGACACGAGATTACGCTTGTCTGTACAAAAAAGTCCCCTCTTGAAGCGGCAGCATTGGATGCGCATCTTTCTGTTATCAGCATTCGAAAACCGGCTCGACATTATGCATTTTTAAGTGCTTTGATGATTTTACTGAGTCTTAAAAAACGAGGTGTTACGGCACTCATGATTCGCAATACGTCGGACATCAGCCTAGGTGCGAGCATTGCTTTTTTATCGTTTAAACGGATCCGTGTCCATTTTTTTATGGAGCTGATGTTCCAAGAACAAAAACAACAACTCTACCGAACTATCCGTTACTCCTTTTTGAGTTCTTGGATCTGTTCGCTTGAATATATGAAGAAAAAAGTGCTTTCTTCGACGCGTATTCATCCAAACAAGGTATGTGTTATTCCATCCGCTTTAGACTTCAGTCAAATTTCCGCTTTACGTAAAAGTGAGGCGCGCAAGCAACTGAACCTTCACGTTGACAAAGTACTTTTCGGAATGATTGGAAGAATTGACCGGAAAAAACGCATCGAAATGGCTATTTTAGCCCTTCATCAACTCCAAAATTCTGACTATCAATTACTCATTGTTGGTGAAGAGACACCTGATTCACCAGATTCCTATTTGGCGGAAC
>CALQBB020000174.1 GCA_943328715.2 Polynucleobacter meluiroseus
CCATTGGATTATTACTTTTTCTAGTTGGAATCGGTGCAGCTACATTCATTGAATCAATATACGGCATTCAAAGTGCGAAAATCATCATTTACAACGCCACTTGGTTTGAAATTCTCCTTGTTTACCTATCCTTGAATTTAATTTCTAACATCTTCAAGTACAAGATGTTTCAGCGTGAGAAAATCGCAACATTGTTGTTTCACTTGTCTTTTTTAGTGATCATTTTTGGTGCGGCCATCACCCGTTACGTGAGTTTCGAAGGACAAATGGTTATTAAAGAGGGGACATCCTCTGATTTCATCTACACAGCTGTACCTCATGTGCTTGTGCACATGCAAGATTTGGCAACTGGCAAAACAAAAACAGAGGCTCACACATGTTATTTATCAGAAATTACGGATAATGATTTCACCTATTCAACAGAATTTCAAAAGAAAACCATTGATGTAAGCTATGTGAATTTTCAATCGAAAATGATTGACTCTTTGGTTGTTCGTCAATCGTTTAAAGAAACCTCATTGGAGTTAATCACGGATGGAATGAAGTCAAATTTCCTGACTGAAAATGACTTTTTCATGGTCGGAATGGTTCCACTTTCTTTTGGACCAGAACCTAAATCTCCCGTAATGCAGGTTCGCAAAAAAGGAGATAGTTTGCAAATTAAAACGGCCGTTCCATTGACCTATTTGCCCATGTCAGAAATGAGAAAAGCGCGTCAAAGTGGGGCAAATGTTCCGGACTCGATGTTTACGAACGTTCCTTTAAATCAATGGGTTGAATTCAAAACAACGACATTATATCATTGTGGGGACAAGCAATTTGTTTTCAAACGCGCATTGAATCATGCGAAAAAAGTCTTGATGCCATCTGGTAAAAAAAATGTGGGTTCCGACTATTTAACTGTTCGTGTGAGCGATGGAAAAGCAAGTAAAGTCATTCAAATTGAAGGTGGAATAGGTGCTATTCCTACACCGGTTCGTTTTGCCATGAACAACATCATGTACCAACTTGAATACGGTTCCATTCGAAAACCAATTAACTTTCAAGTATTCTGTAAAGATTTTAGATTGGACAAGTATCCAGGAAGCGAGTCGCCTTCATCCTTCTCGAGTGATTTAACCCTCATTGATGCGAAAAGAAATGTTAAAATGGATCGACACGTTTTCATGAACAATGTCATGGATTATGATGGTTATCGTTTTTTCCAATCTGCATATGACCTCGACAATCCCGCAACTGCAGAGAACGAAGAAGGAACAATATTAAGTGTGAACCACGATTGGTGGGGAACAAACATTACGTATCTCGGATACCTGCTGATGAGTATTGGCATGCTGATGTCCTTGTTTGCACCAGTTGGGCGATTCCGAGAATTAAATGATAAAATGAAGAAGCTAAAAGCAAAACGCGCAAGCTTAAACGCATTAAGTTTAATGATTGGACTTCTTTTATTTCAAACGGTTTCATACGCACAAGATCATGCGCATGGAGCAAATCCAGCCGCGAAAATATTCAGAGTCATGTCCGAAGAACATTCGGAAAAACTTGCTTCGCTTTTGGTACAAGACTACGAAGGACGCATCTCACCAATGCATACCTTGTGTGATCAATTGCTTCGTAAAATCAATCGTTCCAATCACTACAAAGAATACAACGCGGTGCAAACCATCATGAGTATTCAAATGTATCCTCAATACTGGATCAATCAAAAAATTGTACAGGTTCCAAGTAATTTAAGAGACCCATTGAAATTAGGCGAGTATGCGAGTGTTATGGACCTAGTGGATCAAAAAACACAAGAATTCAAATGGTTAAAGGAATATAAAATTGCACATCAACGCTTGGAATCGCAACGCAATGAATTCGACAAAAAACTCATTAAATTAAATGAGAAATTCGAAGTGATTCAAGGTGTCATCATGTGGAAATACTTACGTGTTGTCCCTAAAAAAGGCGATGCGAATAACACCTGGTACATTCCTTTTCAAGTCGATACAACAGCATCTTTGCAGGTTTTAAGCTACATATCTCTTTTGGATGAAGGGGCGAAAAAAAACAATTTTAGCAAGGCGGAAAGTGTCCTTAAAAAAGTAAAAGCACACCAACGAAAAGTAAGTTCGGATGTCGTTCCAACCGAATCTGCAGTGAGCATGGAAATCTCTTACAACAAAATGGAGATCTTCAAACACTCCTACCAACTGTTATTATCCCTAGGATTTTTGCTCTTGATTGTTTCGTTTATTGGAATTTTTAAATCGGCCGCATCGCGTTTTTCGAAAGTTCAAAAATGGATGAATCGCATCATCATTGGATTCATGGTTGTAACCTTCCTCTACCTTGCCGCAGGACTCGGAATGCGTTGGGTGATTTCTGGCCACGCACCTTGGAGTAATGGATACGAAGCAGTGGTTTTCATCGCCTGGGTAACCATGATTGCTGGATTTAGCTTCACACGTAAAAACATTGTCATCCTCGCTGGAACAGCTATTCTTGCTTCCTTGATGATCTTTGTGACGGAATTAAGTCTTTTCGATCCTGAAATCACACCGCTCGTACCTGTATTGAAATCGTATTGGTTAAAAATACACGTAGCCATCATTACTGGTAGCTATGGTTTCCTCGGATTAGCAGCGATATTAGGATTGCTGAACTTGATTCTTTACACCGTGCGTAACGAGAAAAACAAAGAGATAGTCACCATTAACATCAATGAATTAACATACGTATCCGAAATGACCATGACCATCGGTCTCTTCATGTTGACGATCGGGACATTCCTAGGTGGAATTTGGGCGAATGAATCTTGGGGACGTTATTGGGGCTGGGATCCCAAAGAAACGTGGGCACTTGTTTCTGTGCTTGTTTACGCTGTCATCCTTCACTTGCGTTTCATTCCGAAATTAAACGGGAAATTCTTATTTAATGTCATGTCCTTCTGGGGATATTCAGCCATCTTATTTACCTTCTTCGGTGTTAACTTCATGTTGGTCGGACTCCATTCATACGCGAATGGCGACGGACTTGGTAAGTTTCCAACTTGGTTGAGTTTGACTATTTTATTCTTTGTTGGATTCACGGCATTTGCTTCTTTCCGAAACAAATCATTAGAACGAAAGTCTAAAAAAGATCTTTTATCCGAATGATTTCAGAACGCATTCTTCATGAGGATAATCATGTGATTGTCATCAATAAAATGGCATCCGAAATCGTTCAAGGAGATAAGACGGGTGATCAAACAATGCCCGATGAAATCAAAGCGTATTTAAAAGAAAAATACCAAAAACCTGGAAACGTTTTTTGTGGTGTTGTACATCGTTTGGATCGTCCTACAAGTGGTGCGTTGGTTTTCGCTCGGACAAGCAAAGCCTTGGAACGCTTAAATGCGCAATTTCGCGACAAAGAAACCAATAAAATCTATTGGGCGATTGTTGAAACGGCACCGGAAAAACCCAATGGACGCCTGGTTCATCATTTAAAAAAGAACGAAGCTCAAAATAAAAGTTACCCAGTGAACGCCAGTGTTTCCGGATCGAAAGAAGCGATTCTATCCTACCGTAAATTAGCATCCGGAGATCGTTACCATTTATTGGAAATCACGCTGGAAACAGGACGTCATCATCAAATTCGTGTTCAGTTAAGTTCCATTGGATGCATCATCAAAGGCGATGTAAAATATGGAGCGAAACGTTCCAATCCTGACGGATCTATCTGTTTGCATGCGCGTTACTTGAAATTTACTCATCCAACTTCAAAAGAGGAAGTTTCTGTCGTTGCGCCTGTTCCATCAGACCGACTTTGGCAAGAAATTACGAAGGGTTTGTAAACCACTTCTTGCGCCAAAACTGAGCTAATTTTACCAAAATAATCAAGGCTGGCACTTCGACAAGTGGACCAACTACACCCGCAAATGCTTCTCCGGAATGAAGTCCAAACACGCCAATAGAAACAGC